>JAYVKQ010000279.1:0-5456 GCA_043768285.1 Saprospiraceae bacterium
ATATACACACCCGAATGGGAAACCTGTTTTGAGAAAGTAAATTTTCCAAATAGCATAAAAGGTACTTATTTCATTGAAGGAGATTTAGATGGAAAACACATATCGCTCTCGGATAAAGTAGAGAATTTTGAGATGTTTTTAGGTGGCAATGCACCCCCTCAGTATTTTGATACTTTACGCACCACACGAGACACGACTATTTGGGGTACGCCTACTGTAAGTTTTGGAAATAATAGTTTGGGTTTTAATATCAACCTAAATATGCCCAGCTTTTATATCGATAGAAAGGATATTCATTTGAAAAAAACATTAACAGAGCAATATGAAAAGCATACTTTGAGCCATTTAAATGTTGGTGATTTGCCAATACTCTCAACTGATGTAAACAAATTTGCACTAACGGTGCATAACACTTGTTACACTAATGAAAGACCTTATGGGAGAGGGTTTATGGCTACAAGTGCATGGGGCGAGCAAAAGAACAGCTATATCCGCTTGAAAAGTATTAAAAAAAGAGATGCTATTTCGGTATATCAAAGTATTTACGATGTGCCACTTACAGATTATGAATTAGAATTTGAGTTTGCCGTTACGCTCTATAAAGACCCCAATGGTAGGCATATTTGGCACACCCTTTCTAATGGAAAAATGAGGGCGGTTTTGTCTTTTTTTAATTATTAAAAATAATTATTAAACTATTGATAATGAATAATTTACATAAATTAACTATATTGTTTTTCTGTTTATTTTATACTGGATTGTGTATTGGGCAGACCCAAAAGTACAACGACAAGGTATATCTTAAAAATGAAACGCGCCTTGTCGGAAAAGTTGTGTATTACTTGCCCAATGATACGCTCAAATTAGAGCTAAAAAATGGGCAAATAGTGATATTACCCGATAATGCTGTCCGCAAATTGGTAATGGGCGACGGGGAGGAAAAAGCCGAAAAACCCTATGCGTTTAAAGAAAAAGGCATATACAATGCTTCTTATTTTGGTTTGAGTTTTGGTAAAACGGAATTTGATCAAGCCGTACAAGGTGCGTTTTTTTCTACCACAACTGGGTATCAATTCAATCGGTTGATTGGCGTAGGTTTGGGCGTAGGCATTGATAATCAATACATTTCGAGAGGGAGTGCCAATATATTGACCACTTTTATGGAAGTGCGCGGCTATATGAGTGCGAAACCGCGTAGCTTTTATTATAGTTGTGCCGGTGGTGTGGGTTTTCTTTTGATGGACAAAACCGATAGAGACCGCCTCTATACGGGGCATCGGGGCGATTTGATGTTGCACCCTGCCATCGGTCTGCGCTTCGGTGCTAATTCCGATTATAATTTCTTTGTGGATATCGGTGCAAAATTCCAGCGCGTTCATTTCAATCAAATCAATAATTGGACTGAAAACCGTTATACTGTTACCTACCAACGTTGGGTACTGAGGGGGGGGATACTATTTTAATGACTTGCTCCCTTAATCATTGCTCAATTTCAATATTCCATACAATCAGCGTCCTATCATCGCTGGCAGAAATAAGTTGATTGTTGAAAGGCGACCAATAGAGGGCGTTCACAGAATGGGTATGACAACCGTAGCGAATGGTATCTATGACCTTTTCCAAAACAAGCACTCCCTCCCGATTACCTCGGGACGGGTCAGTATTTATACGCCAAATTTTAATGCTTTTATCCCTACTCGCCGTAGCAAATAGGGTAGGGATATGTGGGTGAAAAGCTATGGCATTTATGGTGTACCAATGGGCTGAAATACTTTCTAACGGGATAGGCGTTACCTCCTCCCGATTTATTCGGGACGTACTATCAGTATTTTGCGATAAATCCCATAATTTTAGTTGCGCATCTCTACCACCACTCAGTAAAAAATTGCCATTTTGTGCATATTTTACTGTAAAAATAGAGCTATTATGCGCTTTTTTAATAGTTTTCAATAAATCAAGTTCGGGATTTAAAAGATAGATATTGCCATCGCTTGCACCTATGGCGAGTTCATTTTTTTCAATTGAATAGTCTAAACTGCGCAGGTTTTTTGACGATAAATGGTGGCTTTCGAGGCTCTTAAAATTATCAATATCCCACTTGGTTAGCATACCATCACCGCCTAATGTGTAGATATAACTGCCTATTTTTTTTATATCAAAAACATAGGTTTTGTGGTGGGCAATGTCTTTGTTTTTGCTGGTATCATCGAGGTTGATAAAATGCACACCACCGTCCATATTGCCCGCTATGAGTAGATTTCTTTCTTTTAAAAAATAAGCACTGTATATCTTGGTTTCGGTTTTGGCAATGAGTTTTCCTAAATCGGGGTTCATTAAATCCCATTCTACAAGCCAGCCATCACCTGCGCCTGATATAACGTGAGCAGGTGTACGTCCTTCAATCAAGGTGAAAATTGCGCCTTGATGCCCCGTGAGTTGTGCTTGTTTTTTTATGTAAATGTGCATAGTTTTAATTTGACCCAAAATTACAAACAAATAAAGCGACACCCAAATTAATGGGTATCGCTTTATTTTATTTCTATATTTCGTTGAAAATTAATACTTCATATTTCATACTTCACACATCAATTCATATGTTGAAAAGAAGGCAGCATATTGATACCTGTCCAAAATTCGACTATCGAGCGAATAGATGTATTAAATTCAAAAATATCCAAAGGCTTACAAACGAAGGCTTTTGCGCCCAATTCGTAGCATTTCATAATATCACTCTTACTATTAGAGGTTGTAAACATCACAACAGGCAACTTTTTTAAATTAGGGTCGCTTTGCATGTGACGCAACACATCAATACCACTCACGCGGGGCATATTGAGGTCGAGTAGAATAACCGCAATTTCACTAAGCGTTGCCGTTTGAAAGAAATTCAATAACTCTTGACCATCGCCAACGTGTACCAAATCAATGGCTGTTTCTAACTCTCTGACTGAAATTTTGACCAATTCAACGTCCGCCAAATTGTCTTCAACCAAGATAACTTTTTTGTTCTTTGACATACTGTTAAGCTCTTAGATTAATGCTGTGTTGTGATATTATAAAAATATCTTTTTGCAAAAAGTTAGCCAAATATATGATATATCAACAATTTGACAATAGACTTTTAGCTTTCATTATAATTACGTAGTTAAATGTTCATCAGTATGCGCGGACATTCTTTTTTTTTCCATAAAATTTATAAACGCTTTATTGACTACTTTGTTACCACCCGGTGTAGGGTAGTTGCCCGAAAAATACCAATCGCCCGTATTATTGGGGCAAGCTGTTACCAATCCCTCAAGAGATTGATACAAAACTTCCACTTCGGGTTCAATATTTTCTGGCGTGACGATATTGGCTATTGTCTTTGTAATATCTTCGTAAGAAAATAAATCATAGAGTTCTTGTACGTAGTTTTTGACCTGCGTTTTAGGCAAATGCTCTTGTGCCTTACATTTATCATATACTTGCTCCAATTTTTCTTCAAAACCGCGCTCGTGTATCAATTTTATTAAGGCTTGGAAGGCGACAAAATCACCCATTTTTGACATATCAATGCCATAACAATCAGGGTAGCGAATTTGCGGTGCAGACGAAACGATAATGATTCTCTTGGGCTTTAACCGCGCCATGATGCGGATAATACTGTTTTTCAAAGTCGTTCCGCGCACAATACTATCATCCATCAATACCAACGTATCTTCTCTATCTTTCACGATACCATACGTCACATCATAGACGTGGCTCACCATTTCATCACGCGAATTATCAGCCGTGATAAAGGTACGCGCCTTGTCGTCTTTGACCGCTAATTTTTCGATACGCGGCATACCCCTCAGTATTTTATCTAAACTTTCTACTGAAAAATCACCATTGGCGTGCAATTCTTGAATTTTTTCGGATTTGATGCGGTTATAAATATTGTGTAATTCTTCCGTAAAACCCATAAACGCCGTTTCAGCCGTATTCGGAATGAAAGAAAAAACGGTGTTTTCGTAATCATAGTTCACCATTTTCATAATGGGTTCTGCCAATTGCTCGCCGAGTTTTTTTCTTTCTAAATAAATATCCCTATCTGTGCCACGCGAGAAGTAAATGCGCTCAAAAGAACAGGCTTTGCGCTCTTTTTCGGCAATAAAGGGTGTTTCTGATACCCGACCATCTTTTTTGATAACCAAAGCATGGGCAGGTTTCAACTCTTGTATAAGGCGATAATTGACGTTCAAAGCCGTCTGTATGGCGGGACGCTCAGAAGCCACTGCCACTATTTCATCGTCTTGATAATAATAGGCGGGGCGAATACCGTTGGGGTCGCGCATAACAAAAGCGTCGCCGTGACCAATCATACCCATCAAGATAAAACCGCCGTCAAAATCCTTAGACGCACGGCGCAAAATGCGATGCACGTCCAAATGCTCGGCAATCAAAGCCGTCAATTCTTTATTTGAATAATTATCTCTTTTGAAATAATTGAACCAATGCTGCACCTCATCATCAAGGAAATGCCCAATTTTTTCTAAAACGGTTACGGTATCCGATTTTTCTTTTGGATGCTGACCGAGGTCTTCAACCAAAAAATTGAATAACTCATCAACATTTGTCATATTAAAATTACCCGCCAGCAAGAGATTGCGGCTAATCCAGTTATTGGGTCTCAAAAATGGGTGGACTTGCTCAATCGTGTTCGCCCCATGCGTACCATAGCGCAAATGCCCCATGAGGAGTTCGCCCATATAGGGTAGGTGCTCCTTCAAATACTCTGGATTGTGGATAGTATCGCTATCGAGGTCTTTAAAATGCCAATATACTTGCTCAAAAAGGTCGCGGATAGGCTGTGGGGAGGCATTGCTGCGCTTGCGGCTGATATAGCGATGCCCGGGCAGTGGGTCGAGTTTTATGGTGGCGATGCCTGCGCCGTCTTGCCCACGATTGCGCTGTTTTTGCATCAAAAGATGTAGTTTATTCAGACCATAGAAAGCTGTACCATATTTCTGATGGTAGTATTCCAATGGTTTCAGCAAACGAATGAGGGCAACGCCACATTCATGTTTGATAGATTCGCTCATTGTATAAAGATAGTTGTAAGAATTTAGTGCAAAGGTATGTATATTCTGCGAGTATGTGGGCATTCGTTTTGTCAGGAAAATGGAATATTAACGAATTTTTAGGATTTGGGGTTTTAACAGAGTGGGTGCGTGGGAATGGGCAAAATACTGAGGGGGGTATGCTTATACTAATTTGAAGACATTGGACTTCGATACTCCCTTCATTATGGGTATAATTACTAACGAATAGAAAAAAAATGAAGCCGATTATAATGAAGCGTTTCACATAATCTCAACGATATTTAATCACCATATCAATGAAAAGTATTAAAAGAATTGAAAAAACTACTACAATAGGCACTAAAACGCTTTTCGTAAGCTTCTTCTGAAAGCTCTCTTCTGTCATGATTTCAA
>JAYVKQ010000280.1:0-4988 GCA_043768285.1 Saprospiraceae bacterium
AATTTTTAAAGTGCCAAAGTAGAATTAACCTCGATTATTCATTTAAAGTAAAAAAAGATACTCAATGACAATCAATAATAACTTAAAAGCCTTGCGTCAATTGATGTCGGCGCAGCATATAGATGCCTATATTATCCCTTCGGGCGACCCACACCAATCGGAATACCCTGCCGAATATTGGCAAAGCCGCCAATGGATATCGGGCTTTTCGGGTTCGATGGGTTATGTCGCCATCACACAGACGCACGCGAGCGTTTGGACGGATAGCCGCTATTTTATTCAATGCGAAATGGAGTTACAAGGCACAGACTTCAAAATGCACAAGCAATTGGTGCAAGGGGCTGCCGAGCATATAGATTGGTTATGCGCCGAGTTGCCCAAAGGCAGCCGCGTTGCTTGCGATGGTGAAATGTTTTCAGTTGGGCAAATCCGTGCCATGCAAGTGGCTTTTGGTAGAGCTGGCTTAGACCTCGTGACCAATGCTGATTTAATAACACCGATTTGGAAAGACCGCCCAAGCCTTGCCAACAACCTCATATTTGAGCATGATGTGAAATTTTCGGGACGTAGTCGTACTCAAAAGCTGAAAGATATTCGCGCCAAAATGAAAGCAAAAGGCGCAGATATGCACCTCGTTTCTACGCTTGACGATATTGGCTGGACGCTCAATTTGCGTGGGTCTGATGTGGAATGTAACCCCGTTTTCATCGCTTATCTCGTCATTGATAAGGCAAAAAGCTACTTGTTTATCAACCCAGAGCAAGTGCCAGAAGATGTCAAAACACTTTTAAACAATGACGATATTTTTATTAAAAATTACAATACTATCAGCGATTTCCTGTCACAACTCACTGATAAACAAGTGATTGCGATTGATACAGCCAATCTTAATTTTAAATTATACAATAGTTTAAAAAAGGTCAGAATAAAAGAAACGGCTACTTTTTCGAGCCATATGAAAGCCATTAAAAACAAAACGGAAATAAAATATCTCCGCGAAGTGATGGTGAAAGACGGTGTGGCTTTGACTAAGGCTTTCCGTTGGTTAGACAATACGCTCGAAAAACGCCCCGTGAGCGAATATGAAATGGCTTCCATGATTGCCCAATACCGCAGCGACCAACCCAACTATTTTGGCGAAAGTTTCACGGCTATCATCGGCTATCAAAGCAATGGCGCATTGAACCATTATCACCCCGCCGCTACGGGTTCCGCGCTCATCAAAAAAGAGGGGATGTTACTACTCGATTCGGGTGGACAATATCTTGATGGCACAACCGATATTACCCGTACTATCACATTGGGTACACCCACTGACGAGCAAAAACGCAATTATACCCTTGTTTTGAAAGGGCATATCGCTTTGGCAGTGCAGAAATTTCCAGAAGGCACGAAAGGTATTCAGTTGGATACCCTCGCGCGGATGCACCTTTGGCAACAAGGGCTGAATTTTGGACATGGAACAGGGCACGGCGTAGGCTTTTTTATGAACGTACATGAACCGCCACAGGGTTTTACGCCCATATTAAGTAGTCGTGGCACGACGCCGCACGAAGAAGGGATGTATTCCTCCAACGAACCCGGTTTTTATAAAGAAGGTGCATATGGTATTCGTATCGAAAACCTCGTTATCGTGCAAAAAGCCGAGCAAACGGACTTTGGGCAGTTCCTAAAATTTGAAACGATTACCTTGTTTCCGATTGATACCCAATTGATTGATACGCGCCTGATGACCCGCCCCGAAAAAGCGTGGTTCAATGCCTATCACAAACGGGTGTTTCAGAAATTGTCACCGCATTTGAATGATGATGAAAAAACGTGGTTGGCGGGGAAATGTGTGAAGATATAGTTAGTAACGCTTAAAATTTAAGTTGGTCAAAATGTACCGTCGAATAAATTAGACCGTCATTTTGACCAACTTATTATTTACTCGTTACTTATGTGATACCCCTCAGTATTTTCGTTCAAAATCAAGTCCACAAATCGTTTTGTATGGTCGGCTAAAAAAATAGGAATATTGAGCAAGCCATTGTTGAACTCAAGATTTTTTAATGAATATCGGATTTTTAAAAAAGGCGCATACTTGTTGGCATAAAACGCCAAGCTTTTACTTCTTACATTCTCATTGGATTTCACTTCGATAGGAATGATTTTATCTTGATATTGGACTAAAAAATCAACTTCTGCGATGCCATCCGATGTCCAATAACTGAGGGGGGCTTCGAATTGTGTTATCAAACTTTGTAACACATAGTTTTCGGTCAATGCGCCTTTAAATTCTGTAAAAAGGCGATTTCCTTCTTTAAAAATGATAGGGTCTAACTTGGTTTGAAGTCTCAATAAACCAATATCCAACAAATAGATTTTAAAGGCGGATAAATCGCTATAAAATGAAATAGGAAACTCTGGCTTTTTGCAGAGGGGAACACGGTGTATAAGACCCGCTTGTTCTAACCACAGAATTGCATTTTCATACTCTCGCGCTCTTGCGCCTTCTCGAATAGTTTGATACAAAAACTTCTTATTTTCTCTGGCTAATTGAGAAGGCACAGCATCCCAAACGTACTTTATTTTAATAGCCTCATTTTTTTCAGCGTGTTTTGAAAAATCTAACGCATATGCACCTTGTATTTGCCTTAAACTTTTTTCAATTTCAACAATATCAATCGTTTCAACCATACGCAAGGCAGGTTCGGGCATACCGCCACAAATCATATAGGCTTTGAAAATATCTACAAATTGGTTGTATATTTCGCCCAATAAAGGCTCAAAAGGCGTAGTAATGCTGTGTGCATAGTTATAAAGCTGAGGGTTTTTAGCTTTTAAAAACTCATGAAAAGTGAGTGGATACAATTGTAGAAACTCCACTTTGCCTACTGGAAAAGATTTACTTGTGCCGAGACTAAAACCCAATAACGACCCCGCCGCAATGATTGCATATTCGGGTGCATTTTCACTAAAATATTTTAACGCATTCAAGGCTTCTTCACATTCTTGAATTTCGTCAAAGACAATGAGTGTACGACTTGCCTCAATGCTTTTCCCATGAATAATTGATAGATTGTGCAACAGCCTATCAACCTGTTTGGTTTGCACAAAAATTTGCTTCAATTCAGGTCTTTCCTCAAAATTGAAGTACGCCATATCTTCAAACTGGGTCTTACCAAAATATCGAATAAGAGAGGTTTTACCCGTCTGTCTTGCCCCTTGCAAAATGAGTGGTTTTCGGTATTTGCCACCCTTCCAGAGTATAAGGTCAGTATATAGATTTCTTTGAAAAAACATAGCTGAGAGTGCGTTTAGACAAAATAATTTTTGACAAAAATAACTATGTTTTTTATAAATTACAATAATTAGTGAGAATTATGTGATTTTTTACACATTTTGGTAATTAATTATCGAAAATGAATGACTTGACACATATTGTAAACCTATTCTATCTGAATTGGAGGCCACAATTTGTGACCTCCAATTATTCTAATTTGCTTCCTTTTGCCAAAAACGACACACCTCTGTATTTGCAGAGTGAGACACTCGGTTCAGAGACCCTCGAAATAGTCCGTATCGGTTTTAGAAAACCTCCCGAGCCACTTATTTTTGGAAGACTCCGCACGAGCAGGCTGATTTAGGCTTTTTTAAATTTATACAAATAAGGTGCTTTATTAGCCGCACCTGTAAATTTCTTTTCGAGCCGTTCCAAAACATTCAATTCTAAAATCTTCTTTTGAAAATTGTTGCGGGCATATTCTTTTTCAAAAATCGTTTCGTATAAATCTTGTACTTCTTTCATCGTAAAAGTTTCGGGTAATAGGTTCAGCACGAGAATATTAGTGTCAAGATTTAAGCGCAACGACTCCAAAGCTGTTTCAACCATTTCATTATGGTTCATATTCATGGTTGGTAACTCGTGGATATTGTACCATTCCATTGATTCATCTAATTCAGTTTTTGTTGGCGTTACTTTATTAATATCTACCAAAGCATAATAACAAAGTGAAATAAACCTGTTGGTAAGCCATTCAAAATCTTTTTTAGAAAGATTTATTGCTTTATCAAAATTATCTTTGTTTTGTTCTATCATACTTTCAAGATAAACCTTATTTGTCCTATCTGCTTGCCCAAAGGTTTTATAATGTTCCAAAAAAATGTTCAAAATTCCCGTTCGCTCTTCAAGAATTCTATTTGCTGCCTGATCAACACTTTCTTTTTGAAGAATAAACCCATTTGGAAGTGAATAAAAATCTCCTTTAAAGTTCAATTTAGAAATCAGCACTTTTAGCTGTTTTTCTTGATACCCAAATATCACACAGTCAATTGACAGTTGGGGAATATAAGTTTGACTATTGAATAAATTCATCTAAATATTGTATATTTTTCGCAAATTTAAGTATTTTCCTTAGAAAAGACTATGAAATTTTATTTTATACAAAAGTAAAAAATTATTGTCTTTTTTTATAGACAATAATAAAAATACTTTTACCTTTGTTAAATAATTTTAAATAAAAATGAAAAAGATGAAAAAAGTAAGTATTGTTTTAATCGCATTATTCTTTGGAATCACCCTAAATGGGTATGCGCAAACCACTACAACTCCTGCCGATATTTTTGTTGGCAAATGGGAGATAGTTATTTTTGGCACACCCAATGGTGATTCAAAAATGATAGCCGAGATTACCCGAAAAGATGGAAATTTAGAGGGTCAACTTACCAGTGTTGAAGAACCTGACACTAAATTACCAATCACTAATATTGAAGAAGAGGGCGGTAAAATGACAATCTACTTCAGTGGTGGCGGTTATGATTTGAATATCCCTTTTGAAAAGGTTGATGACGACAATTTGAAAGGAAAATTGATGGATATGTTTGAAGTTACTGGGAAAAGAATTAAATAAGATAAGTATTGGGACAGAATAATTTAGAAGCACCTTTCCAAAAGTTGCAAACTTTTGGAAAGGTTAAACAAGTTGATAATCAATATATTACGAATA
>JAYVKQ010000281.1:0-4472 GCA_043768285.1 Saprospiraceae bacterium
GAGTGCTTTAACAGCGAATACTCCTGTCATTCTTACCGATGGAGCCATCAAACAACTCAAGTCTATCATGGTTGAGCAACATATACCTGATCAGTACGGCCTTCGTATTGGCGTTAAGGGTGGTGGATGTTCTGGCTTTTCCTACGTCTTAGGTTTCGATGAAAAAAAAGAAGGTGACGACACCTTTCAAATAAACGGCATCAGCGTATTGATGCAAAAAGCGCATGCTATCTATCTACTCGGTATGGAGATAGATTTT
The DNA here is from genome assembly GCA_043768285.1 of Saprospiraceae bacterium. Lineage (GTDB taxonomy): Bacteria > Bacteroidota > Bacteroidia > Chitinophagales > Saprospiraceae > JAAFJT01. The sequence goes on from JAYVKQ010000281.1 coordinate 260, forward strand.
CTTGATGGCTTAAACAACAGAGGATTTTCATTCACCAATCCCAATGCAACTGACACTTGTGGTTGTGGTACATCGTTTGCAGCTTAATCCCATGTAGCAACATTGAAAAATCAATGCTAAGCTACCAACTATCTTGGTAAGTTTATGTATAAGTATAAATCTCGTCTTTCGCCTTTTTGTGAAAGCGGGATTTTTTTTTTGCCTTATTAACACCTCAATTTTAAGGAAGTGTGTATATTTGAAAATTGGAAAATATAAATTTAAAAAAAGATAATATCTTTACCCCTCATTATCACATAGTTGCATGGTTTTTGCATACCATACAAAATGTAAATGCAACATAAAGCATCGTGCCGCGTTTTATACACTTCGCCTTATGGTAATCTCAAATAAACTAATCCTTTTAACCACTTATCATTACGAAACACGCATCAAAAATCTTTTTAGATGAAGCCAAGTATTGCAGCACGCATCCTCGTCGTTGATGACGAAGCCGTTATCAGACGTACATTCAGATCCATTCTCGAAATGGAGCCTTATGAGATTGACGAAGCCTGTGATGGCACGGATTGTCTTGTAAAAGTGAAACAAAAAAAATATGATGTCATTTTCTTAGACATTAAAATGCCGCGTGTAGATGGGTTAGAGGTTTTGGATCAATTGCAGGTACTTAGCCCCGAATCTTCGGTTATCATGATTTCTGGTCATGGTAATATCGAAACTGCCGTTGAGTGTGTCAAAAAAGGAGCTTTTGATTACCTTCAAAAGCCAATGGACATTAACCGCATCCTTATTAGCATTCGCAATGCCCTTGACCGTTCTTCATTGATTACGGAAGCAAAAGTGTTGAAGCGCAAAGCCCACCAATTTAAAATTCAAGAAATTATTGGCGAATCGGTAGCGATTAAGAAGGTAAAAGAAAAAATTGATGTAGCTGCCCCGTGGGATGCTGCTCGAGTCTTGATTATGGGACCTAATGGTACGGGCAAGGAACTCGTAGCCCGTTGGATTCATGAAAAAAGTCCACGTAAAGATGCCCCGTTTGTGGAAGTAAACTGCGCGGCTATTCCTTCCGAATTGATTGAAAGTACTATGTTTGGGCACATGAAAGGCTCATTTACAGGTGCAGTGAAAGACCAATCGGGCAAATTCGAGCAAGCACATGGCGGTACACTTTTCTTAGACGAAATTGGTGACATGAGCCTCGATGCACAAGCCAAAATTTTACGTGCTTTGCAAGAAAAGAAAATTTCACGTATTGGTGGTGAAAAAGATGTGGCAGTGGACGTGCGCGTCATTGCAGCGACCAACAAAAATTTGCGTGAAGAAATTGCACACGGCAGATTTAGAGAAGACTTGTACAATCGCTTAGAGGTAATTGACATATATGTGCCTTCTTTGAATGAGCGCGTGGAAGATATTCAACAATTGGTAGAGCAATTCACGAAAGTATTGTGTGAAGAATATGGCATTGCTGAAAAACGTTTTAATGTTGATGCCATTATTGCCCTTCAAAATATTGATTGGACGGGTAATATTCGCCAATTGCGCAACGTGGTTGAGCGTTTGATTATCCTTTGCCGCGATAAGCAAGTGATTTCGGACGCTGATATTCACGAGCATATACAATCGCGCAAACGCAATCACCCACTCGAAGATTTGTTTAATAGATTTTCATCAATGGACGAATTGTTGCGCTATATGGGAACGGAGTATATGAAATTTAAAGGTAAGCCAGCTTAGTTAAGTGATATAAAATATTGATTTGTAATATTTTACGTAAATTATAGGGTCAGTCGTTTTCAAAACGGCTGACCCTTTATCGTTCATACCCCCTCAGTATTTAAAGACATTTTAGTTATTTTTTTATATTAATTCTCAATATATTTGCATCAAAATCGTTTCAATCTCTAATTCATCATTAGACGAGATTACAAAATTTTACGGATGCTCAAGATTTTGAAAACTTGTCACTATTCAATATTACCTATCATGTTTCGTTTCATAAAAATATCCTTTATCCTTTTACTATCTCTGTCTGTAAATGCTCAAGGGCAGACCTTTGAAACCAATTTGCGCAAGGCTTATGCTATCTTGACGATTGCCCAAGAGCGTGACCGACAAGCGGCAGAACAATTAGATGATATTAAAACCAAGCGCATTCGCGCCGAAGAAGATATGGTAGATGCGATGGAAGCCAATCAACTGCCCAAAAAAGAGAAAGCCCAAAAAGAAAACAATATCAAACTCTTAAAAAAACAAGAGGCAGATGTTGCTAAAGTCCGAAAAGCAGCCGCAGATAACCTGACCCAAGTGATGGCTATTGTCAAAGCTGATGACAAAAAAAGAGTCAAATTTGTAGCAGAATATGAAAAGAAAAATGGCAAAATACCAGACGAACCTACACCGCAACTTACTGATAACGAACTTGTTGCAACACCTTCTGAAAATACTACGCCAGCAAATATACTACCCGTAACAGAATCTTTTACACCACTACCTTCTGAAAGCATAGCTATAACAGAACCTACACAACCCAACAAAAAGGGTAAAAAGGAGAGCAAAAAAGATACTAAAAAAGAACCTCAAAAAGAGACTAAAAAGCCCTCAAAAAAAGACAATAAAGTCATCGCTCAAAATGGGACCAAGCAAGCTATCTCTTACGACCCACAGAAAGATGTCAATGTCAATCCGCCTTTTGATGCCTGTGTGCTTGCCTTTGATGGTATAGATAATTTTACGCAAAAAAAGAAGCGCGAAACCAAACCGATGATACTTTTCAAACATACGGAGGATTTTATGCGCGAAGCGATGAAAGAAAAGGACTATATCACTTGCGAAGTGTCCGCTACCCGTGTGCAAGGCAGCTATTACGCGCTCAACTTGACGTTTAGCATTTTAAGCAGAGAAGCCCAACGCGCTTTTGGCTTTTTAGATAAAGGAACGCCTATCGTTTTCAAACTCATCAATGGGCGCAATTTGGTGTTTTATACCTCCAAAACGGATATTGGTGTCTTAGAAAATAACGTGACAACCTATAAAGCGCAACTGCAAATATCGAGTTCTGATGCCAAATTGTTGGGACAAATCGAGTTAGATGTGTTGCGCGTGGCTTGGTCTTTGGGCTATGAAGATTATGATATTCACAATATGGATGTGATGCAAAGCATTATAAAATGCTTAGATGCGGAAATAAAGTGATAGGGATTTAGTCATTAACTGGTTTTAAAAAGTCGGTGCAATGCGAAGTTGCACCGACTTTTTAGTTTTATGCAAAATGAAGCACCCCCTCAGTATTTTTGATTTATTTTCTAAAAAATTAGGTAACACAATCAATCTTTTATACATTCACATTAACAATACTTTTTCTATTTTAATAAATATATAAAGTATTTGTATTCAAATAGTTATATAAGCAAAATGAATACATAAGTGTAAACATAATTTGATTAAGAAAACCACACAAGCAAAACCATGCTCGTCAAAACCTATGCTGGCACTGTGCAAGGCATCGAGTCGCAAACCATTACGATTGAAGTAAACGTAGGCGGCGCACCCTCCGAAAACGCTAAGAGTTTTTATTTTATGGTCGGCTTACCCGATGTTGCTGTGCGCGAAGGCTGGCAACGCATCGAAGCCGCCTTAAAAAACAGCAAATTGGATTTGCCCCGTTTGAAAATTGTGGTCAATCTTGCCCCCGCCGATATTCGCAAAGAAGGCTCGGCTTTCGATTTGCCTATTGCGTTGGGCGTATTAGCCGCCACCTACCAAATGCCGCCCGATAATTTGGATAAGTACGTGATTGTCGGTGAACTCTCCCTTGATGGCAGTGTTCGACCTATCAAAGGCGCATTGCCTATGGCGGTGCAAGCCCGCAAAGAAAAATATAAAGGGATAATATTGCCTAAACAAAACGCACGAGAAGCCGCCATTGTGGATAATCTTGAAGTATATGGCATTGAGCATTTGCGCGAAGCCTTTGAGTTTTTTAATGGTACGCGTGTTTTGGAACCAGTCATCATCAATACCAGAGAAGAATTTGCCCAAAGCAATCACTTTTTTGATGTGGATTTTTCGGATGTGCGCGGTCAAGAGAATATCAAACGCGCCTTAGAATTGGCAGCCGCGGGTGGGCATAATGCCATTTTGATAGGACCTCCCGGTGCGGGTAAAACGATGCTTGCAAGGCGCATACCGACTATTTTACCACCTC
>JAYVKQ010000282.1:0-6011 GCA_043768285.1 Saprospiraceae bacterium
GGCAAAAACTAAAAGTGGTTAAACAATATGTCAATATAAATATGGTCTTCAATGTCTGTAAAAATTACGCACAACGAACAGGGCTTTGTGCAGGTTGGGAATTAGTATTCCATCTGCCCGGAACCGCTGCCGATTGAAAAACAAATGTACAAATAAAGTACAAAAGATGATTGAAATACTTCTGCCCGAACTACTGCTTGGATATGCACAGCTGCTCATTGTTATTCCTTCTGCCCAATTTGCACAAAACCCAGTGTTGTGCGTTCGTGCTTATTTTTCGAAATTAGCTTTCCCAAACCAAGCTCTTTCTCTATATAGGATTAGATCATTACCAAAACCAAGTTCCTTCGTTACTAAATTTCTATATTGATTAAGTGAGTCGGTTAATGGAATTTGGGTTGAACTTTTCACTTTCGGTCCAAACATTATTAAAGAAAAAAGTTCTAATACTTTTGTGTCCTCGCAAGTTAATATTAAACTATTGTGGCAAGTTCTAGCCTCTTCAGTAGTAGCATATTGTTTTTTTATTTGTTGCCCTTGAGGTGCTATAAGAACATGTGAAAGATGTGCATCGATAAGATTTAGTGAAGTTAACAACGCCTTATATTTCAATTCTCGTTTTTGTTTTTCAACTTCTTGTCCTTTTTGAATTTCCGCTTTGACTTGCTCTACTTTTTTTGTAATTTCTTCAATGTCCTGCTTTGTAGCGATATTTTGCCCTTTTGTTTTTAGAAATTCAACCCCAATATTAAGTAGTATTCCAATGAAAAACGAAATAGAAAGATAAATCCAATAATACTTTATCGAACCGTTCAAAGTTTTTTCTATTAAAGCTTTTATTTCTTCTGGTGTCATAATTATATTTTGTTTTTAGCATGACGCACAACTTGTGAATATGTGAAAGTTTTGTCGTACTTTCTGTATTGTTTTGTAAAAAAGTTAAAAACAATACAAAAAGTACGACAAAAATAAGCTTATTTTTTCAAATTCAAATTGTCAAACGGGCTTTTTATTTTTTCAAGCGTCAGTTCATATTTTAAGGTGTTATCCGTGCCCCCCTCAATATTTTTCGTATCCAGCAAAATAATTTGTTCTGCAACCACCTCAGTGACATAAAGCAAATGTATAAAACATTAAGAATAGACAAAATAAAACGCCTTGCAAAACCAACTTTGCAAGGCGTTTTTAGGAAAAATACTGAGGGGGTGTCATCAAAAAGACAAATACACTATCTCGTTGCCTCAGTCGCTTTACCTTCCCACAAACCATTCGGATACGCCCCAATAGTAGTCAAAGCATCAAAAGCCTCTTTCACTGTTTGCTTATCTTCTTGGTAAGTGATGCCGTACCATTGATCGCGCGAAGTCATCACTGTAAGGTTGATTTTCTTCTGTTCGATGAGGGTATTGGCAATTTTAGGAATATAAAACTCCGCCGAAGGATTGTCCGCGTTTTCTTTTACAAATTTGACGAACATCTTACGCGCCGTTTCGAACACCACGGGGTGGAAGCCCCAGAAGTTCATAGATACGATGGTATCGTTTGGCAAATGGGTTTTTCTATCTTCTTCGTGGTAGTATATTTGACCGTCTTCCTGTTCTTTAACGATTTTAGTGCGCTCTGTTACGCCTGTCAAGTGGTTGTCAGTATCCACTTCACACACGCCACGGCTTACAGAACCGTTTTCAGATAATGTGTTTTTTAATAAATAACCGACCATACCGAATTGCTTCGGAGCGCAATGTCTGATAAGGAAATCGCCCATTTTTTGGAAGGCATTGTAGCCATAAAAATCGTCGGCATTGATAACGAGGAAAGGCTCGTGTATCAAATCTTTGGCAACCAACATCGCATGACCCGTTCCCCACGGCTTTTTGCGCTCAGGGAATTTGGTGATGCCTTCGATGGGGCTATCCATTTCTTGAAAGGCATATTCAATTTTAATTTTATTGTCGAATTTGCCCGCAAATTTTTCTTTAAAATCTTTTTCAATGCTCTTACGGATGACGATAACGACTTTACCGAATCCTGCACGGATAGCGTCATAGATAGAGTATTCGATGATGGATTCACCACTCGGACCAATGGTGTCAGCTTGCTTTAAGCCACCGTAGCGGCTACCAATACCTGCTGCAAGAATTAAGAGTGTTGGTTTCATTAAAAGGAGTGAGTTTTGATTGAGACAATGATTTTGAAATGAGTATTATAATTTGTGTAATTGAACTACATAGCACAAAATTTCACGTTTAAGATTATGCAATAATCATGCAAAATAAAAGGAAAAAAATGAAAATTTCAAGGGGTGACATCTTTTTTATTATTTTTGCTGGGCAAAAATTATTTTGTGAAAACAGGTTAATCTATTTGAAATCGGAATTTTATTTTGAAATTATACTAATCGCAGATTTTTATTTTAATTTATTGTATTTGAATAAAATCTTTATATAATATATTGTTTGATTTTTATCAATAGAATTTGACAATTTGTACTTGTTTTGTGACAATTACTACATTAAATTTTTGATGTGGGTATAAAAACAATGACCTACTCGCTGTTTGAATGAGTAGGTCATTGGCACTATGGAAATGATAAATTGTAAAGTATGAGACGCGGGTTATTAGAATATTTGGCGGGACGATTCAAATCGCCTGCTATTGATGAGCATTATGGTTATTTTCGGTAAAAAGTCAATAGAGGGCGATTTCAATCGCCCTACCAAATATTCTTACACTTCATACTTATTTATTGCCCGTTGTCATCAGATGCTTTATCGCCTTTTTTATCCTTCATTTTCGTTTTCATCTTATCTTTACGTTCTTTCTTGATGTCAGTCCATTTTGTAAATTGTTCAGTTGTTAAAAAACTTTTTACTTCGGCATCGTATGCGGCGTTAGCTTCTTGCAATTGTGTTTTTTTTAAATCCTTTGCCAATGTATTATCGCTTCTGATAGCTTGTACTTTGCCTTTCAATGTAGCGGCGGCGGTTTTCATTTTCGTTTTTTGCTCATCGCTTAAACCCAATTCGTTGGCGATATTTTTGGCTTGTGCAGCCATTTCGCCCTTGTTTTTACCACCGTTGCCGCGTCCCTTGGGTGTTTCGGTAGCCGTTTCTTTTTGTGCTTCGGCGGTACTTTGCGCCTGGACGCTGATGGTTAAAGCAAATAACAAAGCGCAGAATAATGCGAACTTTTTCATGTTTCTGAATTTTTAGTTTTTTTGAAAAAAGATAATAAAATACGTTCCCTTCGTGAGAACGCTGTATAGGACGTGGTGTTTGCCTTTTCGTTTAATGACTTTTGGCTATTTAAGATAAGTTTAACTTTTGTGTCTATATCAAAAATACTGAGGGGGTAGCCACAACTTTCCCGCCGTTTAATACCTAAATCCCAATAAGCAAGCTATCTTTGCGCCGCTATTTTCATTAGGTAGCCACCAATTAGACGAATTAACACTAATGACATTATATTTCAATAAAATTAGTGTTAATTCGTGTAATTAGTGGCTAACCAAGTTTTACAATAAAACAATGAATGGAATTATAGATATTGGCAACACACGCACTAAAATCGCCCTTTTTCAAAAAAATAAGTTGATTGAGAAAGCGATTTGGGAACATCTGGCGTTAGATGATTTGTCAGCATGGTTGAAGACGCGTCAGGTATCGAATGTGATTTTGACTGCAAGTGGACAAAATACTGAGGGGGTAGTTGATTATTTGAAAAATAATTTTTTTTATATCCAACTCGACCATACTACGGATATTCCTATTTTGAATAATTATAGCACCCCGCAAACACTCGGTAAAGACCGATTGGCGGCGGCAGTTGCAACCAATTTTTTATATCCACATAATAATTGCTTGATAATAGATAGTGGCACGTGCATTACCTACAATTTTTTGGATAAAAACGGCGCGTTTCAAGGCGGTAATATCGCACCGGGTTTGAATATGCGTTTGAAAGCCATGCACCATTTTACGGCAAAATTACCTTTGATACTTAAAAATACTGACCTGTCCCGAGGCAATCGGGAGGGGGTCAGTATTTCTGAATTAGTGGGCAACTCAACAGAACACGCGATGCTCAACGGTGCGCATATAGGCTTGATTGCAGAGGTAGAAGGTTTTATCCAGCGTTTTAAAAAAGAATATGGCTCACTAAAAGTGATACTAACGGGTGGTGATGGCGCGTTTTTGCATCAATATGTTACACCCAAACACGAATATGAACCCAATTTAGTGTTGATTGGCTTAAATTGTATTTTAAATTTTAATATCACATAAAGTTTATAAGGTTACAAAATTACGAGGTTACGAAGTTGAGATGTGGCATTATGGTGGTATCGGAAGGGCGATTGAAATCGCCCCCTATTGATTATGACCACAATAAATATCAATAACGGGCGATTTCAATCGCCCTTCCGATGCCACCATAATGTCATATCTCAACTTTGTAACTTCATAACCTTGTAGCTTAGTAACCTTGTAACTTCCTAACTTTTCATAAAAATAATATGAAATTACGTTTTTTGAGTATTTGTATGTTATTCTCCGCACTCTCCACTACGATGGTCGCACAGGCTGATGAGTCAACGGTGAATAATCAACCTAAAGATTTTTCCCTTTTTTCAAGATATGGCATCGGCAATATTTTACCCCAAACGTCTATTGCGGGTGGGTCTATGGGCGGCTTAACGGCGGCTTTTCGTGACCCTTTTATTGCCAATATACAAAACCCCGCGTCATTAGCTGCCTTGCGCGCAACCACGTATGAGTTTGGTCTGTATGGCAAAAACACCAGTATTGAAGATGCTAAAAACAAGTCGAATGGCTGGGCAGGTAATATCAATAACGTTGGCTTGGCTTTTCCAACGTACAGCGTTATCAACGAATTTTATGACCGCAAACCACGCCAATTGCGTTACTCGATGGGTTTATATCTTACACCGTTCAGCAACGTTGGTTACGATATTTTGACGGAAGGCAAAACGACAAATACGGATAGCGTTATCGTAAGTAATAGATACACGGGCAATGGTGGTACATATCAAGCCTTTTGGGGGCATGGTGTGTCGTACAAAAAATTGTCGATGGGTGTAAATTTAGGTTATATGTTCGGCAAAATGAACAATACGCGGAAGGCAGATTTGAGTTCAAATCTGATTGTGCCTTACACCACCAATTTTGAAGATTTTTATACACTTCGTGGTTTGACCTATACAATCGGGGCGCAATATGATTTTGTACTTGACCCCAATACAAAAGAACCCGAAAAAGGCAATAAAAAACACCTCGTCTTGGGTGCGTACATCAAGCCTTCTACCAATTTTACGACCAATGCGGGTACATTTTATCGCCGCGAAGGTGTTTTTGTTGATACTATTTCAATTAGCAATGATATATCGGGCAAGGGCAAATTGCCAACTGAATTGACGGCGGGTTTTGCCTACGAAAGTGGTTCTACATTGCGTGTGGGGGCAGAGTTTATGACAGCCAGATGGAGTCAATATAAAAATGACGCGCGTGTAGAGACACTCAAAGACATAACGCAAATTGGTATCGGCGCAGAATTTGTGTTGAACAGAAGCAAAATGGTATTAGAAGAAGATAAAATGCGTTGGCGCGTTGGTTTCCGCACTGGCACTGACCCGCGTGTATTGCAAGGCGAACAACTGAAAATGCAGACAATTTCGGTAGGGTTTACGAAAGTCATGCGTGCCAGCCGTAAAGATGTTGCGTCTTATATGTCTGTCGGTTTGGCATACGATAAACTTGGTACAACTAAAATCAAGGAAAATGCTTATCGCCTTACCCTCGGTTTCTCTCTAAACGATAACTCTTGGTTCTTGAAACGGAGGTTCCAATAGGCAGTAATGAAAAACGAGCAACAGACTTAGCTGTTGCTCGTTTTTCATTACTGCCTATTGCCTATCATTAGTGTTCAAACAGCAATTCCGCATATGGACATTATGGTGACATCGGAAGGGCGATTGAAATCGCCCGCTATTGATA
>JAYVKQ010000283.1:0-16409 GCA_043768285.1 Saprospiraceae bacterium
TTAGGCTTTTAGATGCAAAAAATATTCTAAAATCGTGTTTCGCATATTTCATAAAACGTTGATAACCATATAGTTAATTACGCAACCAGTTCGATATTAAAATTAAAAACGGCGGCAGGTCGCCCAGCGAAAACAAGGGAATAAAGGAGAAACCATTATTGGTGATGCTGGCAGCCCCTTTTATGTTCAAAATATGCTTGGTCGTGTCGGTAGTTTGAGCAAAAACTAAAAATGATAGCGACAAAAAGATAGCCAACAGACCATTTTTTTTTATGTGAGCGTTTGGTGTCATTAAAAAATATGTTTGATTTTAATTGTTTTAAGCGGCAAAGGTCTCAATTTTAGTTTTTTTTTTTATGCATTATTTCAAATTAAAACTTATGCTTTTCAAATAATGACAAATCGTGTACGCTGTGCTAAATAATAGTCGGAACAGTGGTTTCGAAAATAGAAATCTTTTAAAATTGTTACTAATTACTCAAAAATACTGAGGGGGTAACCAGAAACAATCAAGCAAAAAAGCCACAACCGTTTTATACTGGTTTAGACCATCATCAATAGACAAAATATCAAATAAAAAATCATACTTTTGCGGTAGAAAAAAATTATAATAGCTTTATAACTTTAGACTACTATGATACTCAGCACCGTAACATCAAAAAATAGCGCATTATTTTTCAATGATTTACTGTATTCTCAAAAAACCTTTGAGAATAGCATCGCTTTATCCGTTAAAAAGCAAAAAGGTATTTATTTGACCAATACATTAAGTATCATTGATGACATTTTATCTATTATTGATTTTTCTACAATTGGCGATAAAAAAATATTGGAACCCGCTTGTGGTCAAGGCATTTTTGTTTTACGCATTTTGAATAAAGTGCATGAATTGAATAATGAAAAAACTTTTATGGATAAATTCATTAGTGAAAATCTCATTTTCAATGATGTGGATACTCAAATGGTAGAATATACAAAAGCGGCGATTTCTAATTTTTATTTCTTCTTATTTGATACACCCTATAAAGGCATTTTTCAAGGATATTCATCAGATTTCACAAGACGGAACAATCAAAACAAGTCTGATTTATTTAGTGTAGATACCTCCATAGTTTTAGATAAATTTTATGATAAAATAGATTATGTGGTCGGAAATCCACCATATGTATCATTTTATGGGCGTAGAGACCAAAAGCAAAATGAGCAACAACGCATTGATTATTTACAAAATTACAATCAATTTCCTGCTCATGTTCAGAATGGGAAAATCAATTTGGTCATGCTTTTTTTAATCTGCGTTCAAAAGACTCTTTTTTCTTCTCCGCTAAAAAATTAATGAATGCCTCGCGTGTTCGATACTGAGGGGGTTGGGAATAATTAACTTGTAATTGATTTGCAGGTGTAATTCTTACAGTTGAGCTAATATCTTTTAGAAAATAAGCCTTGACAAACTCTTCATTTTTTCTGACAAATGACAATTGAGCATTCGAACCTTGATAAAATACAAAAATATAGGCTAAATAAAAACTGCCATTTTGAATAAGTGTAATGATTTTATCAGGTGTACCACTATCAGGATTACTATCTTCATTATCAATATTTACAGCTTTAAAATCAATCCATAATAATTCTTTGTGGTCTTTGTAGCAAAAAAATGTTTCTGCATCGTAAGGATTTTTTGTTTTTCCCGTTGGAGACGTTTTGGAGGCAACAAAACAGGAATGACCAAGTGTTTCTTTTACAAATTCACTTTCTAAAAATTTTGAAATCGCATCACCTTGTCTTTCACCTTGCCTAACTGCAATTGGCAAAGAGAGCGTTTTCTCAATAATGCTTTCTACTACTTTTTTTTAGTTCAGAAAGCATCAGGTTTTCAAAGTCTTGTAGGGTCATATAAAAAATTCGTGGTTAAAAAATTCTGTTACAGAAATGTTTAATGCGTGGGCAATTTTCTCAATATTGGCAATCGAAACATTGCGTTTGCCTTGCTCAATGCTTGCAATATAGGTACGGTCAAGGTTACATACAAAAGAAAATCTCTCTTGACTTAATCCTTTTGTCTTGCGCAACTCGCGCATTCTTATACCGATTTTCATTTTAATATCCATGCTGCAAAAGTCCTTAATTGTTGCGTATCAACCAACGGACTATGAGTATAGTTTTTTTCTACCTATAAATTATATTCCCCTACCCTGTTTTTCTTTTTTTCATTTTTCTATTTACATTTGCTTCTTTCAAACCTAAATAACCTAAAAATCATGGGAAAGAAAATAGCTATCCTCGGAGGGGGCTTCATTGGGCGTTTTTACGCCGAATCGCTACACGGGCAGCGCAATCCTGACCGCGTTCATGTGGTCTATGCACGCCGCGAAGAAACGGCGGTGCGCTTTGCAGGTGACTATAATGTGCCGCATTGGACAACGGATATGGAAGCGGCTATCAAGCATAAATCTACCGAAGTAGTTGTTATAGCTTTACCGAACAACTTACATATGGACGCAGTGTTGCTCTGCGCCAAGCATAAAAAACCTGTTTTATGCACCAAACCATTGGGCAGAACGGCTGCCGAAGCCAAAAAAATGCTGCAAGCAGTAGAAAAAGCGGGCATTTTTGCGGGCTATTTAGAAGATTTATGCTACACACCTAAGTTTATGAAATCGTTGGCTTCTATCAAAGCGGGCGCAATTGGCAACGTTTTGTGGGCAAAATCAAGGGAAACCCACCCCGGTCCGCACAGCGATTGGTTTTGGGATAAAGAAATAGCAGGCGGTGGTGCTATCCTCGATTTGGGGTGTCATTGCATCGAAATTGCCCGAAATTTTATAGGAAAAGATATAAAACCCATCGAAGTCATGTGCTGGATGGATACCCAAGTCAAGCCTATTGATGCCGAAGACCACGCCATCGCCTTAGTGCGCTACGAAAATGGCGCAATTGGGCAATTGGAAGTGAGTTGGACATTCAGAGGGGGTATGGATTTGCGCGATGAGGTGATGGGTACTGAGGGGACAATCTGGCTCAATAATTTCCTTCGTACAGGTTTTGAAATGTTTACAAGCGGAAAAAGTGATAGCTATGTCGCTGAAAAAGCGGAAACCAATAGTGGTTGGCAATTTCCAGTTGGTGACGAGGTGCATGAATTGGGTTACACCAATATGTTTACCGATATGTTCAACAGCCTTGAAGCGGGTAGAGATGCAGCAGAAACATTTTACGATGGCTATATTGTCAATGCCATAGTGGATGCCGCCTACAAATCTGCCAAATCCCGCAAGTGGGAACCCATTAAATTGGATATTTGGCGCGGCAAAACGGGCGTGCAAAAACAATCTGGTTTGATAGAATATGATGCCGACCACTATCTTATCAAGGAGGAAATAGTGCCCAATGGCGATGTCAAAATCATTGTCAAAAACAAGGTGACGGGGAAGATTTCGGAAGTAGTCAAGCGGCATACTACTTAACTGACTAAAATATAACGAAATTATATACTTAATAGACTTGTTCAAATATTAATTTTTGTCATGCTGAAAAACAATATTTGAACAAGTCTATTGGCGTTCCTGAAATTTAATTTTCATAACGCATTGAATATCAAACTTTCCAAGAGTTTGAAACACTTGGAAAGTTGTGCTACGCCATTAAGTACATAATTCCGATATATATAGCATGAAGCATTATAGAGTACATAAAATCTTTAACAGTTCAGTGGTGTAGTAGTGCCTTATACATGAAAAAGAATTAAAATACTGAGGGGTAGCCCCATATTTCAATTCACCACCAACCGCTTCGCAAATACTTTTTTATCCTGCACAATTTGCACCAATATCACCCCTTTTGCATAGGCACTCACATCAAAACGTTGGTTATAATTGCCATTAAAATCAGTGAGCGATTGTTGATAAAGTACCCTACCGCTTAGGTCATATAGCGCAACGGTAGTTGGCACAGCATCCCCTTGAAATTGGATTTGCACCATATCTTGAATAGGATTGGGTGATGCACTAAAATTATTGATTTTGAGTGTGCGTTGTTCCGTCAAATTAGGATTAACACTCGTCGTTTCCGCTTTTACTTCTGGCACTGTGATAACATCATCGTCGTTTGGTTTACAGGCTTTTAGGCTTGCATTTACACGCATCGGCTCGTTGTTGCGCGTGTAATAAACCGTTACGATTTGCTTAGGCTTGTATTTTGCAATTTCGTCCCAAAGCTCTTGATGGTTTTTGACGGATACCGTATTGACAGCCGTAATGACATCACCTACTTGCATTTTTTCTTCTTTGGCAGCACTGACGGGCGTAAAATCATTGATAGTAGTACCCCGTTTGCCATCGCCGCGATAGGTTGAAGTATAAACGCCAAGGCACGCCTCCTTCTCTTTCTCTTTATAGTTGAAATTTTGATTATAGTTATAGTTGTAATTATACGTCCTATTGGTTTCATGCTCGCCGAGGGTTGCAGTTGTTGTCTGCACAGTTCCATTGCGCTCATATTTTACTTGAACATTGTCGTTTGGTTTGGTCGTGCGCATAAAAGCTGACACATCTGAGAATGTACGGATAGGCTTTTCGTTTAATTGCAATAGCACATCCCCATTTTTCAATCCCGCCTTGTCTGCCCCTGATTTTGATGTAATGGTAACGCTTACGCCGTTTGACAACTCGCCATCATCACTTACGCCCAAAAAGCCTTGTTTAGATTTGCTATTCGAGGTATTATCATCATTTTTAAAATTATAATTATATGTATAAGTCTGATGCTTATTGTTTTTCCTTCTTATTGGCTCATTCAATTCATCTTTATCGCTTACATCAACAGTTGGATTAGCAATATCTTTCGTATTTTCTTTGATGTATTTTTCAGTATCAAAATTGGTAGCCTCCTCACCTACTTTGACAATTTTTCTATAAATATCTGCACCCGAAGCGTCTTTACCTCGAATAGTAACAACTACTTTTTTTTCGGCAGGTATTTGGGTTTCTTGTGCATATAAAACATTGCTCATCAAAGCAATCACAAACAATACAGACAGACGATTTGTACAATTTTGGAACATGGCAAAAGAAGTTTTAAAAAGTGATATAATTTAAAGACAGACAAGTGTTTTTTAGAAAGGTTGCATTATGATAAAAAGTGCAACGGAACGCTGTTCCGTTAGGCATGATTATCCACAACGGAACAGCGTTCTGTTGCACTTTTCACAACGCCCGTTCCGCATTTTTCCCCTCCAATTGAATAAACAACATATTCGGGTCAATCACCATTTTCACAGGTTTTTTCTCTAACATAACTTGCTGCGTAATATTATTAGACACGATTGGGCATTTCAATATCTGCATACCCTCCTTTTCAAAATAAAAACCAACGTCTATTACTTCATTGAAATCAACCCGCGTTTGATTGCCCTTGCCATCTTCATTATATTTAAACGCTTCAATATCCAAATTCACGATAAATTGCTTATTTTGTTCAAGGGTTTTTATATATTTTATATCAAATTTATAGGTTGTGATACGCTTGAATAAATCATCAATTTTAGGATGAAAAGCCGTATCACTTACAGCATAAAGCTCTGATAATAAATCAGTTGAAATGGGTGTAGGCTTTGGATATGCGTGCTTTTGCAATAGTTTTTTTAAGGCTTTATTAATAATGTCTTCGCCAATCAAAACACTCAATTGATACATCGTGACCAAACCTTTTGAATAGTGAATATGCGTATTGTCTCGTATGGTTTTGTATAAAGGTTGCTCATCTGTATAACCCCGAGCACTAAGGTAAATATTTTGGTGCATTGCCACAACATCCAAAACCCGTTCCTGTCCATACATTTTTTTCACAAGCATCAATTCGGTGTACATCGCCAATGTTTCTGTCAAAAATTTTGCGCCTTCTCGATTATCGGGAGCTAATTGATTGGCTCCCCACCATTCGTGCGAGAGTTCATGCCCCGCCAATTCGTTAATCACATCTTGCTGTTTATCCCCTTTGATATTAGCGTGAAAAATCATATTCTCAGGCATAAAAATCGTGGCAGGATAAGCCGTTGCCGCAAATCCGCGTGTAAAACTGGATATTTCAGCAAAACGAATGGTTTTATAAGGATATGCGCCAAAATTGGTTTCGCAATAATCCAATGTTTTTTTAGCGTTTTCTATCAAATGCCCTACATTTTCATAATGGTTTGGGTGATAATATACTTCAATACTTTTTCCATTGTGAATAGCTTTTTGTGTGGCATATTCTGCCGAGGATATGCCAAAACGAAAGGGTATAGGCGAAGGCGTTTTATACTGAAAATAATGTCTATCGTTATCTGACCACGTTTTTATCAACTCTCCTACACCAATTGCTGTTTGATTTTTTGAAGTAGAAATCGTCATATCTAAACCGATAAAATCGTCTTCAATACTGAGGGGGTCTTCTAATTTAAGAAAAGGCGTAGCTTTTCCTAAATTGCGTTTAGTACGCTCTTTTTCATCGGCCATTTCTAACCCCGATTGATACCCAAATCGTGGAAAATAATTACTAATCCGCATAAAAGACCCATTTTCTACTATGGCATTAAAGGCTTCATGTCCTTTGAAAGGTGACCATTTATAGGTGAATGAAAACTCTAAATGCCGACTTTCATTGGGCATTAAATACTTTGCAAATCGTATCCAATAATGTCCAAAAGTGGTGTCTTTGCTTAATAAATCTGCATTAGTGAGGCGTAAATATCCCCCCTCCCGATTGTCTCGGGATGTACCATCAGTATTTAAGTCATTGTCAAGAAAAACAAGAACGCTATCTATATCTTGATTGGTTTTATTTTGAAATCTATATATTCCTTTAACTGTATAAGCATTTTTTTCGGGATATAAATCAATCGTTGTTGTTATATCTGTTACCGTCGGTTGCGGCATATTTTGATAGGGACGGTACTTTTGTTCGTAGGTTTGTTGCCAGTTGAGGGTAGCGTCTTTGTCTTTTATTTCTGTATTTTTGTAGATATAAAAACCTGATAGTGAAATGATTGGAAGCAAAATTACTAAATATGCAACAATTCTGTATTTTGATAAAAAAGGTATCTGTTCATTATTTTTTATATCCGAAGGGCGATTAAAATCGCCCCCTATTGATGGGTTTTCGTGGTCAAAATCAATAGCGGGCGATTTCAATCGCCCTTCGGATGCCACCATATTGCTCATATACGGAATTGCTGACAATTGTAGCGTCGAATTCATTCGACGCACGCCGCCCCGTCGAATGAATTCGACGGTACAGATGAGTAATAATAACAAGCTCAATCCAAAAACCATTCTCCAATGAAAAGCCGTAAAATATGCCCCAAATTCGTTCATATCGCTATACAAACCTGCATAAGGGCTGCTAAACCGAAACAACGGATGATTGATACCCGCCATTTTACCAAAACTTGTTGTCATCAATAAACTGACTACTGTAGCGACAACCAATCCGATATATTTATTTGAAAATAAAGCATGAATAAACAACATCACGCCCGATGCCAATATCAACGGCAAGCCAACCAAATAATAGACGGATGCATACAATGACCATTCAAAATGGGAATATTGATAGGCAATTTGAAAAATGATTGAAACGCCTATGATGCAAGTCAATAATAAAGCAATAATTGTTGTTAAGGATAGCCATTTTGCATAAAATTGGGTCGAAATACTGTCACGCCCAGTCGTGATGGAGCTTAAAGCACCAAGGGGGGTACTATTTTCAATCAAATCAAAATTTTCGGTTCGACTGCGCCAAAACACATCAAAACCATAGAAAAGCAAAACAAATAGGCATAAAGGAGGGAATTGTTTTAAAATAGTATTGACCATTAATTCTGTTGAAGCATAATTTTCAGGCAAGCGTATGCCTTTTTCGATATAACCATAAATTTCCATTGAGATATAAAATCCTAAACCAATTGTTATCAATAGAAAAGGTAAACTTTTAATAACGTATATCAAATCTATTTTTACAAGACTGAAAAGGGATTGGATATAGTGTTTTAGGGTAAAAACTTGGGGAAAAATAGGCTTGTACTCGACATTTAACTTTCCAAAAGTTTCAAACTTTTGGAAAGTTGGCAGTTTCCAACGACTTTTCTTTTCATCAATTTTAAATTGAAATTTTGTAAAACCAATCAACAAAGCCAATGCAGAAATTCCCATAAACAATAGCCTATTGAACAGCATATTGCCCGTCAATGCCACCATATGCGTGTTGCGCTGAATAGCCGACCATTGCTGCGTTTGTTGAAAAAAAGCGGATAAGCCAAAAGGGTCAAGTTTGGCGGATATATCTTGCGCCAACTCCGATTGCGGCATACTGCCCGCTATCAAAGGCGAACTCGAAAATATCAAGGTCGCCATATAGCCGATATAGATAAACAAGCCCGTGACATAGACCATGATTTTGTTTTTACTCAACCACGCCACGCTGCTCACCATCGCCGAGCAAAACAAGGCATTGGGCAAGGCAAGCAAGAGCAAAGGCTGTAGATAATGCCAGATATTAAAGGGGGCATACTCCGACCTATCCAACCACGGCACTTGGTGTCCGAGCATAATACCGAGTGCAAAACCCATAAAAAGGAAAATCGTCAAGCCAAAAACAACGATAAAACGACTGCTCAAATAGTGCAATTTACTGAGGGGGGTCGTGTAAAGAATAGCACTAAACCGCGCTTCTTTTTCTCTAAACAACACTTGCACAGCCAATAGAGTGCTGATAAAAATGCACACCAAACTCATGAAACCTATAAAATAGGTATTGTTATATGGTGCATTTTTAAACATATTGGGCAAAGACATCAATCTCGCCTTTGTTGCGACAAGAAAGCCGAAGCCGAAAAGTAAAGCAAAAAGGGTATAAAAACCTATTCTTTTTCTATAGTGGGATAGCTCGAATTGTAGTATTGATTTCATTGTTTATATTTTTTCAAAAAAGAAAAATACACATCCTCCAAAGTTGGCTTTATCGCCTCAAAACCATTATTGGGATTTGTTTTTGAATGAATGCGCAGATGCAATTTACCTGCATTAAATTGGGTAGAAATGACCGCGTATTGCTGTTCATAATGCTCTTTTTCGCGCTTATCAATTGTTTTTTGCCATAAAGAGCCTTCCAATTCAGCCATAAAATCGGTAGGTTTGCCTTGCGTTAAGACCGTTCCGTTATACATAATTGCCATATTTGTACAGAGATTTCGGACATCTTCTACCAAATGCGTGGAGAGTATCAAGATTATATCCTCCCCAATTTCGCTCAAAAGATTGTTGAAACGATTGCGCTCTTCGGGGTCAAGTCCTGCGGTGGGTTCATCTACAATAATCATTTGCGGATTGCCCAATAAGGCTTGGGCGATACCGAAACGTTGGCGCATACCGCCCGAAAACGTATGCACTTCCTTGTTTTTGTGGGTATATAAATTCGTTTTTTCCAAAAGTGCCAAGATTTGTTCTTTGCGCTCTTGGGCATTGAGCAAGCCTTTCAAAACGGCTAAATGGGTCAATAAATCGTAGGCAGATACTTTAGGATAGACCCCGAAGTCTTGAGGTAGAAAACCCAATTGTTTTTTGACGAAAGCCGTATCGCTGACTATATCCACGTCTTTAAAATGAATGTCTCCACTATCAGGTTTTTGCAAACCGACTATGGTTTTCATCAATGACGATTTGCCCGCCCCGTTGGGACCTAATAAACCAAACATACCATTTTCAATATTTAAGGATATGTTGTTGAGGGCTTTTACACCGTTGGCGTAGGTTTTATTTAAGTTATTGATTTTTAACATTTTATGTTTTTTTTATTGAATTAGGATGATAAGGATTTTTAAGGATGGTAAGGATATACCCCTCAGTATTTTTAGCAATTCTGTATATGAACTTTATGGTGATATTCGCAGGGCGATTCAAATCGCCCGCTATTGATTTTGACCTTGGAAATACATCAATAGGGGGCGATTTCAATCGCCCTGCGGATATGAGAAACAATACACAAATGCCATTTTGTCCATACGCGGAGTTGTTAAAAATACTGAGGGCGTATATCCTTACCATCCTTAAAAATCCTGAGCATCCTAATTTTAATACAATAGAATATCTGCACTCTCTCGAGCGTGTTTATAAAAAAAGTTAAAAAGACAGGATTATTCCACTACATATTCGAGGACATCGCCAGGCTGACAGTTCAAAATTTTACAAATCGCTTCTAAAGTATCGAACCGAATACCTTTGGCTTTTCCTGTTTTGAGTATGGACAAATTGGCGGGTGTAATGTCTAATTTCTCTGCCAATTCTTTGCTCTGCATTTTGCGTTTTGCGAGCATCACGTCCACATTTACGATTATTGGCATATTTAAATAATTAAATCTTGTTCATTTTGAAGATTAACCCCTTGCTTGAAAATAGCCGCCAGAAAAAAGGCAAATATGCCGCTTATACAATGTAAAAATGCAATCATAGAAATCGGCTCTTCTATTCTATAATACAAGCCGAATAAAAAAAGCGCAAGTGGCGGCGTAATAAGGTTAAATAGATAAAACCATTTTAAGCTCTTATAGCCTTTCTCCGTGAATAGTTTTTTTTGTGAAAAGGTATTGAAAACACTACTCAATAACCAAAGGAACATACCGTAACAAAACAGTATACCTGTGAACTCAAAGACGATGTATAGCGGGTTATAATCGCCCAATAAAAATGGCTTTTGCGTAAACGGATACATAATTTTAAACCGCTGCACACCATCTTTATCGTAAACCATTAAGGAAGATGTATTAAAGGCGAATGCAATAGCCGTATGAGCCGCCGTTAATAAATACAATGCACCCAATAATCGGGTGATGTAAAACAGAATTTTAGCAATAATACGAGTGGGTTTCATTGTCTTGATTTTTAAATTATAGTGCAAATATAATAATTAATTATTGTTTTACAATAATTAATTTAAAATTATAGACAAACGCCCAAAAAATACCGATGGATAAAAATGAAAAAACGCCAAGATGCGCGATACATCTTGGCGTTAATGAGAAAGATATTATTAGAAATTTCTAAGCACCCCCTCAGTATTTAGGCATTTGTCCAAGCATCGCCCCCATTTTCTGATGCAACATATTTACCGCTTTCAAAGGGCGAACCATCACTTTAAAATCAGTAATTAGCCCCTCTTCATTCCACGTTATCATATCCACGCCATTGATAAAAATGCCGTCTATTTCAGTCGTAAATTCTAATATGGCTGTATTTGCATCCGATAATTCACGCACGTAGGTGAAATGCTCATTGACGAGGGTATGAAATGCGGCTGTCAGATATAGCGTCACTATTTTTTTACCCGCTACGGGCGTATGCACAACAGGCGAGTGCATCACCACATCATCGGCTAATAATGAAGGGATGTTTTGGACGTTTTTTTCTTTTAACGTTTGATGCCAGGTGGCGAGAGGGTTCATTTTTATTATTTTATTGGTCAAAAATTTTTAATCACAGGTATATGTCGTGTAAAGATATAAAATTAATGCGTTTTTTACCACATCAGGGGAAGGTTAGAGAGGAAAAGAGATATATTGACATGAAAATACTGAGGGGGTAGCCCATTAAGCAAAAGGCTTTGAGATTAAGGCCTATTGTTCATTTTGAAAACTTAAATATATTTTAGTCTCTTTGCTTATAAATTTCTCTATTTTATCTATGCAGTCATTACTATCATAGGAGCGATAGACATAGTTATAAACCAATTTTTCCGTTTTTTCTTTTAAACCTCTGCGGACAATGAAATTCTTAATTTCTTTTAATTCGCTTTGCACATCTAAGTTTTCAACTCTCATTTTTGTAATAAAATGTTTTTCAATTTTTGATGATAGCATCCAACGGTAATTCCATCGGTAGAGAATAGTTAATCTGCCACAATTGAAATGTTCAATACGTATAAAATAAGATTTTTCTTTAAGGGTCAGTTTATCCCATTGATGTTGCTGAATATCAACGGGGTCATGGGGCATGGGTGCTTTATACCTCTTACGGCGTTTGCGCTTTGTCTTGATAAAGTCTTTAGTTTTACTATAAAGGGTTCTATTTATCAAAGGCAGTAGTTTTTCAAGCGTAGAAAAATCAGAGCGAAGTGTTACATCTTTCCGAAAAACAAATAACATTTTATACCCTTGAAAAAGAGGTTTTTCTAAAGGAATATAAAAAAATCTTTCGCGCGTGAGTTCAGTTTCTCGGCGTTCAAGAGAGCGGAGTTTTCGTTCTAATAATTCGTAAGAAGCTCGTTTGTTAAGACGGTTACTCATAAATCTTTTCAAGTATTATATTTTCAAACAAAACTATATATTTATTGAGAAAATTGCAAGTTTTTTGACATATTTCATTTCAAATCTCAAGGAAATTATTAAAAAATACTGAGGGGGTAACCCTATTTTCAAAAATCATCATCCATCACTAAACATTCATCGTTCCTTCCTATATCTTTGCGCTTCATTTCTTAAAAACCACAATATGACTATCGAACAATTAAACGGTCTTAAAGACCGACTTTTGGTACTGAGGAGGTATCTTTGACGTGGCTAACGCGACACGAGATGTAGAAGACTTGAAAATGAAAGCGGGCGACCCCAAGTTTTGGGAAGATGCCGAAAAAGCCCAAGCGACCATGAAAGCCATGCGGACGCTCGAAAAACGCATTGACGACTATGTGTTTTTGAACAACAAAGTGGATGATGCGGAACTCGAATTGGAGCTATTCCGCGAGGGCGAAAGCACCGAGGAAAATACCGATGCGACCTACCAAATTGCCCTATCTGCCATCGAAGATGTGGAGTTTAAAATGACGCTCAATAAGCCTGAAGATGCTTTGAATTGCATTTTGGAAATCAACGCGGGTGCGGGTGGTACGGAGGCTTGCGATTGGACATATATGCTCATTCGGATGTATAAAATGTGGTGCGACAAAAACGGCTACAAATGCACGGAACTGAACAGCGTTGAAGGTGACGCGGCAGGTCTGAAATCCGTCGAAATTGAGATAACGGGCGACAATGCTTATGGCTTTTTGAAGGGCGAAAATGGTGTGCACCGCTTGGTGCGGGTCAGCCCTTTTAATGCACAAGGCAAGCGTATGACCTCATTTTCATCGGTTTTTGTGCATCCTGTGGTGGATGATACCATTACGATAGAGATACGACCCGATGATTTGAGTTGGGACGTTTTCCGCGCTTCGGGTGCGGGTGGTCAGCACGTCAATCGGACAGAGTCGGCGGTGCGGGTGCGACATTTGCCTTCGGGTATTGTGGTCGAATGTCAAGCCGAGCGTTCTCAAATTCAGAACCGCGAAACGGCGATAAAAATGCTCAAATCGCGCCTATATCAGCGCGAATTGCAACGCCAACTTGAAGAACGCGATAAGGTAGAAGCGCAAAAAATGAAGAACGAATGGGGCAGCCAAATCCGCAGTTACGTCCTCGATGACCGCCGCGTCAAAGACCACCGTACGGGACACCAAACCAACCAAACGGATAGCGTTTTAGACGGCGATTTAACCCCGTTTTTGAAAGCCTATTTGATGAATAAAACGGCTGGTGCTGGGGGTGAGGAGGAGGATTCTTGAGTAGACTAACAAATAAAAAACAACCCTATACCTATTCTGACACAATCGGAATTATCGTTGTTATTGACAACTCACTTGTGTTTTTGGTTTGATAGAGCTAAAAGAGCCACTAAGAATGTCAATTTATATATCTCTCGTTCACGAGGAGTCTTCTCCTTTACTCCATTTGTCATTTATGCCTAAACCAACAATCCGTTCTGTCGTTTTCGTACATCTTAAAAACGGTATTTACAGGTGCGCCATGCAGCAATAGAGCGTCAAACTGGGTGCGGACGAGGTAATTGAAAGCCCCCATATCGCCCGTAAAAGCGGTATTGTTATCATAATTATATTGCTGATGAATAGTACACAGTTTTTCAATAAAACCCTGCATTACGGGCGTTCTTCCGCCAATAATACCGCAATTGAGCAAGGTATGATGTTGAAATGCGACTTCATAATCGGCATAATCGGCTATTTTATTGCGGAGGTGCGTGGCGTGGTCTTTCATCCAGTCGTTGCCGAGTTTTTTAGGCTCGTCACCACAAAAAAGCGTATCAGGATTGTCTATAAAAATGGTTTCAATGAAAGGGTTTTTAACAACCACGACGTCTGAAATATCGGTGACAAAAAGGCTCCCTATTTGAGGCGCATAAGTCCGTAAAAAATCTCGATAAACGAAATAGCGGTAAACATTGGGGTTAAATTGCGCGTCATGCACTATTTTAACAAAAGAAATATGCTCATTTTCATATTGTTTAACTGTTGCTTCAGAAAAGTTATTGTGAAAAACTATACCTTTCAAGCCCAAAGTTGCCACGGATTGTGCCCAATATTTTACAAGTGCGTAATCATCATCTTGTAAAGTGTTGTTTCTATTTACATCATAAATACCCGTAATGTGGCAAGCCATGATAAGTCTGTTGGGAGCAGAAGAAGCGTTTATGTCAGAAGTCATTAAGATAGGAGTGCTAAATTTTGTTTTTTAATGGTGGCACAAATACTATTTGGGATATTACGATAGTAAATGTAGGTTCTTAAATCCACTTTCCGCACCCGAAACTGTTGTGCTGCACGTTCATAAAAATTGGCATCCGCCGCAAAGCCTCCTTGAAATTTAATACTCGAAAAGACTTCCCTCCTACCAAATAAGGTCGCAAAAAGGATACATTCGTCCACATGAATAACTTGTTTGAAATCGTTTTTGTCGGGAACGTAGTAGTCATCTTCGGTATCTACAACCGTTTCAGTGGTCGAGGTAATCAAATCCGTTGAGTACATTTCTTGCAGGCAATAGCGCAGATGTTGGGGTTTGTACGCATCATCGGCATCAATAACGGTGATAAATTCGCCCGCGCTGTTCACAATACCTCGATTAATAGATTGGGATTGTCCACAATTTTGGTGACGGACATACACAATTTTATCTTCATGCTTTTCAGCGTATTGCACAATCGGATTCTGACAATGGTACAAGCTGCCATCATCAATGATAATGAGTTCAAAATCTTGAAAATCTTGGTTCAAAACAGAATCAATAGCGCGCTTTATGAGCGAAAACTCGGTGTTGTAAACGGACATTAAGACTGATATTTTTACTTTTTTGTTCATAACTATCTACATAAAAATGAAAATTTCGCTCAAAGATAACCTCTTTATTTTAGGTAAAAATTAATTCTATTTTAACAAGCTTTATTTCGATGATTATTTAACAAAAATTGAAACCAAACTTAATTTATCGCATGAAGCCTTGCTTGGAAATATGCGTGTTTGGTACAATGGTTACAGTTGGGACGGTGTAACAAAGGTCTATAATCCCTTCGGCACACTCAATTTTCTGTTTGATAAAGTGTTTGAAAACTATTGGTTTTCAACAGGAAGTCCTCAATTTTTAATTCAACAAATGCGGAAAATCACTTTCTATAATGTTAAAAACTCAGTCGTCAATAATCGAATTTTGGATAAATATGATATTGACAATCTTGAATTAATCCCCCTACTTTTTCAAACGGGTTATTTGACGGGCAAAAGTATGGATGCCATGACGGGCAACATGGTTTTGGATTATCCAAACAAAGAAGTTCGAGAAAGTATGTATGATTTTTTGATTGATGACTGGGTGCAAGAAGTGTTGTAAGGGTGAAATATGGTGCGTTTCGCTCCATCAAGCCAAAGACATAACTGAGGGGTACATTCCAAGTTTCGGAAGTACCCCCTCAGTATTTTTACTTCATCCTCTATGTTTTTTAGTTCTAAACTTTAACTAATCAATGCTTTTCTTATTTTTCAAGTTGTGATATTCCTGTGAAACTTAGCAAGCACCTTTGTATCAAAATTACGTATTTCATCATTAAAATATTTATTCACATTCAAACCCTTCGGGTTTTTCGCAAACATTATTGCGCTTGTTTAGTATCAAACTCTATTGCGCACGACATAAATTCGACTGTACATTTGACCAACTTATGTCTTCTACATTCATTATAATTAAAAAAGTAAATAAAAATTATGAAAAACCTTATTAAATCTATCATATACTTGATTGCGCTTACCCCCTCAGTATTAACCGCCCAAGCGTGGGTAAAAAGCAAAGGACATGGCTTTTACAAACTTGATTTTACCTTTATAAAAGCCAATCAAGTATTAGATGCCAGAGGGGAAATAGTACCTTTTCGGACATTGGGCAACTACAGCTCAAATTTTTATGGCGAATATGGCTTAACCGATAAAATCACGGTGATAGGCTTTGTGCCTTTTTATGTCCGCAATGTGATGAACGAAACAAAAGGCGTACAAACAAATAATAT
>JAYVKQ010000284.1:0-9484 GCA_043768285.1 Saprospiraceae bacterium
AATCCATTGAAAATCAATATGATATACATATTTGGCAAGACCGCCACATCATCAGAACCTTTAAAAACGCAGAAGATGAAAACGAATGGCTTTTGCGTAGCCAATGGGCAGATTATCGCCCTTATTGCCTTTCAGAAACTTCCCCCCCCTCAGTATTCCAACATAAAATTAGACCCTTTTATGGCTATGGTGAAATAGTGCAAGCTGCGCAAGTGCATATCCCTGTTTTAATAGATTTTTTTAGAAAAAAATGGACACAAGAAGGAATTTTAATAGAAAAAAATTGGCGCGATATGGATGATATAATGACCCAATCTGATACGCCTATTATCTTTTGCGAAGGTGCAAAAGGTGCTATAAATCCACATTTCAACTGGCTGCCTTTCAATTTGGATAAGGGCGAATTGTTGATAGTTAAAATACCAAACCTTAACCTTTCTTCAATTTTTAAAAATAATATATCCATAGTGCCTTTGGGCAATGACCTCTATTGGGTGGGTGCAACAAACGAATGGAATAGCCCACACGACAAACCCACCGAAGCGAAAAAAGAACTGATTATCAACGAGTTGCGTGATATATTGACCGTTGATTTTGAAGTCATTGACCATAAATCTGCTTTGCGCCCAACGGTTAAAGACCGCCGTCCTTTCATTGGTTTCCATCCAACGCAACCGCATAGGGCTATATTTAACGGTTTTGGTACAAAGGGCGCATCACTCATTCCGTATTGGGCAAACCATTTTGCGGACGTATTACTGAGGGGTATGCCTTTGGATACGGATGTGGATATAAAACGATATACGATGATAGATGTATGATGTACGAAATGGGCGGCAATTCTGCATATGGACAAAAAGGCGTTGTACATTGGTTTTCATATCCGAAGGGCGATTGAAATCGCCCTTCGAATGCCAGAACAGTAACCCTATACGGAATTGCTGGAAGCAAAGAAGGCGAAAAATAAACTATTGAAAATCAATATGTTGCAAGTCGTATATCGTACATCAAACATCGTACATCTGCTCATTGTCTATAAAAATCAAAAAATATCCGCTAATTACTTAAAAATAGAATACTGATACTGTAAATTTGCATTTTCTAACCTGCCTACACTTCAAAACTACGAAAAATTTACCAAAATTTTAACAAAAAAGTAACTTACCAAATCGTTTTATTGCGTCCTTATAGTATAGATAATAAAACGTGTTCCATTTTTAAAAAATAAAAAAACGAATCCAGTATGAAAAGAGTATTTCTAATCCTGTTCGCAGGCGTGTTAGCTATGAATATTACATTTGCTCAAACGCCACAGCAATTATTAGATGCTGCCAAAAAAGCAACAAAATCGGGTGATATTAAAAAAGAAAAATTAGCCGAAGTTGAAAAAATAGTAGAAGATGCTTTGAAAGCACCTGAAAACCAAACCAATGCAGAAGCATGGTTGGCAAAAGGCAAGTTTTTTATTGCAAAAGGTAAACTTGACGAAGGGGCAAAGGCTTTGGCTCAAATTACTGGCAAGCCACCCAAATTGGAGTACCTTGATGCAGGTTTAAATGCGTCAAAAGCTTTGTTGCAAGCGATGAAGCTCAATAAAGATCCTAAATTGACAAAGGATATTGCTAAAAACTTAGCGGATGCCGTCAGTTATTCAACAACTTATGCGACTGAATATACGAATGTTAAAGACTATGCAACGGCATATGAAAACTTTAAAACTGCCTTAGAAGGGCATGATGCTTTAGCAGCTGCGGGTCAAAAGACTCCTTTTGAGAAGCCAGATGTACTCAATCAGCAAATCTATTTTGCGGGTATGTTGGGTTTTTATTCTGATAAAGTGAAAGATGCGCAACCGCTTTTTGAGCGTATGTTGGCAAATAAAATTGACTCCGTTTTTGTTTATTCTGCCTTATATAAATTGAAAAAAGACGCGGGTGATAAAGAAGGGTCATTGAAAATATTGGAGCAAGGTCGTAAGAGATACCCAGACGAAAGCCAATTGCTATTCAACGAAATCAACTATTACCTTGAAGCGGGTCAGTTAGATGCCTTGATTACGAAGTTGAAAGAGGGTATCCAAAAAGAGCCTAAAAATACTGGCTTATACTTTACATTGGGTAACGTATATGACCAAATAGCGCAAAAAGAAAAAGACCCTGCCAAAGCTGAGGAAAACACCAAAGAGGCAATGGTTTGGTACAACAAAACGCTTGAATTAGACCCTGAAAATGCAGATGCACAGTATTCAATTGGCGCATTTTATTACAACAAAGCGGCTAAATTCTCGCAAGAAATGAAAAAACTGGAGAGTGATTTTAGCAAAGCGGGTCAAAAGAAATTTGAAGATGCAGAAAAATTGATGATAGCTGAATTTGATGCAGCATTACCGTATTTCAAAAAAGCGGAAATGGCTGACCCAAATAATCAGAATACGCTTATCGCTTTGAAAGAGATATATGCGCGCAAAAATGACATCAAAACGTCAAAAGAATTTAAAGACCGTTTGGAAAATGTGACGAGTGGCGGTAAAAATGAGAAATCTTTTTTCAAGGGTAATTAATAGGGTAGGATTGACATATCGGATACTTTTGAAGTATCCGATATGTATTTGTAAAATACAAAAGAGATATACGCCAAAACGTATATCTCTTTTGTATTTTAGTGATAATCAATATATTATAATACAGTGCGATTAACAATATTGGGTGTTGTAACGGACTTGCACAAAAAGCCTATCATCATTGATGGCATAAACGCCTTGCGCTTCAAGGTTGTGAATATCAGTTCTGACGATATTGAGTAAATCGAGCATTGGGTCAATGTCGAAAATGTCAAGACGCTTGGTATTCAAATCGTTTAAAATGCACTTGTACCATGTGCGGCGTTGGTTAAGTTTGTTTTGTAGTTGTTCAGTGTTGTTGTTCATTGCGATGTTGGCTCCCATAATAAGTCTATTTTAGTTTTTTTATAAAATTGAAAGATGTTCAATTAGGTACAAATACAAAGCCGTTTTTGCTATAATTATGCTTCTGTAAAATATATTATTTTGATTAATATCTACTTAATTCATTGATTATTATGTTTTTATGTAAAAATAGATACCTTGAAATTACCGCTATTAGAGTAGGAGGAAAATACTCGCGAGGGTATCTATTCAAGTTGTAGGGTATAAAAAAAAGCCGTTTCGCATTACATCGAAACGGCTTTTTTGTTATTTTAAAATAGGAACTAAGCCAATGCTTCTTCCATAAACATGGCGGATAAGGCTTGGTCTTTGGCTTCCAAATTAGATGAACCCATCAAATAAGTATCCACTGAACGCGCACATTCGCGCCCTTCAGATATAGCCCAAACTACTAAGGATTGTCCCCTGCGCATATCGCCTGCTGAGAATACTTTGGCAATATTGGTCTGATAGTTTTTATCTTTTACATTACCGCGATTATCTAACTCTACCCCCAGTTTTGTCAATAAGCCTTCGTGTTGTGGGTGCAAAAAACCTGCTGCAATGAAGGCGCGTTCGCACGGAATTTCGCGCGTTGTGCCTTCGATGTCAATCATTTTTCCGCCTTCCCAGTTCACATTTACAATTTGTAAGGCTTTTAAATTGCCTTTTTCATCGCCAATAAAAGCTTTGGTGTTGATAGCCCAATCGCGTTCACACCCTTCTTCGTGCGAAGATGATGTGCGTAGCATCATGGGCCAATTAGGCCATGGTGTAGATTCGGCACGCCCTGCTGGTGGCTTGCCCAATAGTTCAAATTGAGTAACGGATTTTGCTTTGTGGCGGTTCGATGTACCTACGCAGTCGGAGCCAGTATCGCCACCACCAATAACAACCACATTTTTATTAGTTGCCATGATAGGTTCTCCTATCAAGTCGGGAGTGTCTTGAGCAACACGCTTATTGCTTTGCTCCAAAAATTGCATGGCAAAATAAACGCCATTCAGCTCACGACCCGGTATATTCAAATCGCGTGGTATGGTAGAGCCACCCGTCAAAACCAAAGCGTCAAATTCTTCCATCAATTCTTCGGGGTCAATTGTGACACCCACGTTGGCGTTTACTTTGAAGGTAATACCTGCCTCCTCCATCACCTGTACGCGGCGGTCAATCGTCCATTTTTCTAATTTAAAATCGGGAATACCGTAGCGCAACAAGCCCCCAATGCGCGTATTGCGTTCAAAAACAGTTACCCAATGCCCCGCTTTATTCAGTTGCGCTGCTGCTGCTAACCCCGCGGGACCAGAGCCAATAACCGCTACCTTTTTACCCGTTCTAACGGGAGGGGTATCTGGTTTTACTAAATTTTCGGTAAAAGCGTGTTCGATAATGGATTTTTCGATATGCTCAATGGCTACGGGTGGGTTGTTGATACCCAACACACATGATGACTCGCACGGCGCGGGGCAAATGCGACCTGTAAACTCGGGAAAATTGTTGGTTGTGCTTAATATATGATAAGCTTCGCCCCAATCTTTGCGAAAAACGGCATCATTAAATTCGGGAATAATATTACCCAATGGGCAACCATTATGGCAAAATGGAACGCCACAATCCATACACCGTGCCGCTTGAAGGTTCGTTTTTTCTTCGCTAAATGGCTCGTATATTTCCTTATAGTCGTTGATACGTGCTTCAACAGGACGACCTTTCGGCAATTCGCGGGTATATTTGATAAATCCTTTTGGATCAGCCATGATAAATCTGAATTAATGGAATTTTTAGTTGAATATAGTTGCGTAGTTGTGTTGTCTTCTTTCGGAGGTAGAAAAGAACCGTAAAATTACAATTTTTTTTGACACCCGACACCCCCTCAGTATTTTGGGTTCTTAATTTTAAAATTTTATTTTTATTTTTATAAGAAATTAAAAATTATCTTTTATTTTTTTTAAAAAATACATATAATATTGGTTTATTGCTATATCATTTTTAATACAAATTAATTGAAAAAAAAATGTTAAAACGTATATAGTAAAAATAGTTTCATACGTTGAGTAATGAAATACGAATCCTCATTCTTCACTAAACATTGCGACTACAACCATGAAATCTCTACTATTGGCTCTATGCCTCGGCTTTTCTCTCACGCTATTGTCCCAAAACGCCTTACAATTCAGCGTGTATTTCGATTACGATAAACACACAATCCGAGACAGCGAAAGCAAAACCCTCAACATGCTCTTAGATTCACTTAAAAAGCCTCTACCTTTTACCTTAAAATTGAGTGGCAACACCGATGCCGATGGCTCTGATGCCTACAATATCGCCCTTTCTGAACGCCGCGTGGATGCCATTCGTCAGTATTTAGCAGGGCATGGTATTGCGAAAGAGACTATGCAAACTTTAGCTTTGGGCGAAGAAAAACCCATTGCTGAAAATGCTACCGAGCGCGGCAAACAACAAAACCGCCGCGTGGATATTTTTCTCGTCTGGGCTTCGCAAGAAGCTGTGGCGGCTACCCCCTCAGTATTGGAGCGTAAATTTCCGTTTGATAAAACGAAAAAGTACGCTATCAACCGCTTGTATAAAGAATTTGAATTACCCAGACGCGAATTTGATATCATCAATGGCGAAGAAACGATTATCAAGGGCGATAATGGCACTGTGATTAAAGTCCCTGCCAATGCTTTTGCCGTGCCTAACGATGCAAAATTAAAAATAACGCTCAAAGAAGCTTATACCTTCGATGCCATGATACGTGAAAACCTAACGACCATGAGTGGCGATAAAATGCTACAAACCAGTGGTATGGTGCATATCGAAGCCACTTATGA
This sequence comes from Saprospiraceae bacterium, assembly GCA_043768285.1. Classification (GTDB taxonomy): domain Bacteria; phylum Bacteroidota; class Bacteroidia; order Chitinophagales; family Saprospiraceae; genus JAAFJT01. The sequence continues at coordinate 5,779 of JAYVKQ010000284.1, forward strand.
AGGGCAACCCATCACGCCAAAAGAGAATTTGATGGTGATGATGCCCAATACTTATCGCGTAAGTGCGCGTTTGGAAAATGACCCACAGAACGATATGCAGTTTTTTCAAGGCAGTCGCAACGCGAAAACAAATGCCATGAATTGGACAGTGCCCGAAAAGCCTAATTTTAGCTTTTTCTTTCAATCGTATAATGCTGTTTCTCAACGCATTGACCTTGAAAATAGGTTGCGCGAGATGACAGATACAGCCAATTGCCAAACTATGTTTGTCTGGCATATAGATTCGTTTTATATCCGAAAAGCGGAACGCGAAGGGGATAAATCCTTTTTGGCAAATGCAAAACCCTATATTGTCAGCGCGGATAAGCCACATGGTTATGAATTTGACCATGTTCAAAAAGATGGTTTATCGCCAACGTGCTTGAAAATAGCGGCTTGGGCAGCCCCCGAACATTCATGGTATCGCAAAGTGCCATGGAAAATGAAGCACCAAATCTTTTTCAGTGATATTTATCAAAACTACCGCGCAACGGATTATGATTCGTTGCTGACAGCTATTCATCGCTATATCCGTTTGAACAAAGAAGCTGAAGCCGCCCTAAAAGTTGCTAACACGAATATGGCAAACGGCTATTTTGTTTTTGAAACCAAAAATTTGAATTGGATAAACTGCGATAGATTTTTGGGATTGGATGCAGACCAATTGGCGAGCATAGAGACGGACATAGAAAATATGCCTAATATTGATGCAAAAATCATTTTGAAAAAGAGCAATTCGGTGATGTCAGCCAATGGTGGCAAGTCGTTGTTGGGTTTTAAAAATATCCCGAAAGGAGAGGAAGCCATTGTGGTAGCTATGATGCTTGTAAATGGCGAGTCAAGATATGCAATGCAGAAGGTTATGACAGAAAAAGGTTTGAAAATCAAATTGAAGTTTAGACCTTTGACACCAGAAGAAATTGCTGCGGAGATGAAGACGCTATAAGTAGCTTATATTGTCATATCTTTTTTGCCATATTTAGGGTAAGATTTTTGAGAAATTTGATTTAATTTTTTCAAAAATCTTACCCTAAATTTTAGCTCCAACAAAATATTTCAAAAAATAGCAAAAACATATGCTACAAAAAGAAAAAATAAAAGCCATTATATTCGATATAGATGGCACTTTGCGCGATACGGACGACGAAATGGTGCGCCGTATCGAATTACAACTCCTTCGTTTTGAATATTTTATATCCTCCAAAAAAGCTCAAACTATCGCCCGCCGCTTTGTGATGCGTATGGAAAACCCTGCCCAAAAGGTTTTGTATTATGCTGATAAATGGGGTTGGGATTCCGCTATCCATGCCTTCGTCAATTTTATTAGAAGGGTATTACGCCCTTTTAAAAAAAATGAAAATTATACCTCCATAGCGGGTATTCAAGCCATGATACCCGAATTAGCGAAGCATTATCCCTTAGCCGTTGTCAGTTCGGGTGATGAACAGACGGTTAAAATATATTTAGAAAAAGCGGGTATCGCGCCCTATTTTAAATGTGTTGCGACAGCTTTGACCTGCCCACATACCAAACCTTTTGCCGACCCTTTGATATGGGCAGCCAATATTATGGGCGTTCTACCCGATAATTGTGTGATGGTAGGCGATACAACTGTGGATATGTTGGCGGGTAAAAATGCAGGAACGCAAACAGTCGCAGTCTTATGCGGCTTTGGCGAAAAGGACGAATTGGAAGCATTATCGCCCGATTTGATATTGGGAAGTACAACTGAATTATTAAAGATAATGAATTATGAATGAAATCATTTTCAAATATACCTTTTCAATATCTATTTTAAAGAAGAACCGTTATATTTTATCCTTCCTTTTTTTATAAAAACCAATATATTAAGAAAAAATGTAAATCTTGGCAGTTTTTTTGTAAATTCTCTCACAATATCACTTTTACGCTAACATATTGATATTCAATTTGCACGCCTCAATAGAGGAAATTAAGAGAACAACTATGAGAGAAATGAAAAATTGCCTGATGAAAATGGGTTTTTTGCTGCTTTTGACTGTTATTGCTAATAGTCTGTGGGCAAATCCCGAACCTAAACCCCTAAAAACAACTTGCCGCTTCGTCCTGACGAAACCTATTGCTGTTGATGATAACCTTTCAACCGATGCCAAAACATTGCTGAAATTCAATCCTGTTGATAACGATATAGTCAATGGTACTCTATCCGCTTTGACTATTATCGAAGCACCGCGCAATGGTAGCATCGGGTTTACGGCTCTTGATACCTTGATATATATGCCCAACGATGGCTTTTGTGGTAAGGATACCTTATTTTATCAAATCTGCAACGAGCGTTTTGAGTGCGATACAGCGATGATTGAAATTGCGGTTTCTTGTTTGGGTCAAGATGGTGATTCTACTTTAGTACCTGCCACCCAAGATGATATTGCTACTACTTTTATAAACACGTCTGTGGACATAAATGTATTAGCAAATGACAGTCTCAGAAGTGTTTTGGTACGACCCCTCAGTATTTCGGGGCAACCTCACAACGGTTTGGCTTGGGTATCTAATAATCGGGTAATTTATTTGCCCAATAACCTTTTTTGTGGTAAAGATACCTTTATGTATGAAGTATGTAATGCGGTGGGTTGTGATACAAGTTGGGTATTCGTCACCGTAGAATGTCGAGCGGGAGATAATACAAACCGTAATAAGCCTGTCGCGCTCGACGATACTTTTTCGATTGCTCGAAATGGGTTTTTATTCATGCAACCACTTGAAAATGATACCATCAATGGCACTTTAACGGGCGTAAACATTGTCAGCGAAGCCAGGCATGGTTCTATTCTTTTTTCAAGTGTGGATTCGTTGGTTTATATTCCTCAAATGGGCTATTGTGGCGCGGATACAGTGAGTTATCGCATTTGCAACGATCTGTTTTTATGCGATACAGCGACCATTTATATAAATATTGCTTGCACGGTTGATAGCACTGGGGGAGACTTGCCACCTGTTGCGCTTGATGATGTTTCTGCAACCCCACAAGGTAATTCGGTAAGCATTTTGGTTTTAGCAAATGACAATATTAATGCGCCTTTGATAAATCCAATAACTATCGTTGGCGACCCAAATCATGGTACAGCTTGGGTCTATCTGAACGAAATTATATACAAACCCGATAGTGCATTTTGTGGCGAAACAGATACCGTTTCCTACGAAATTTGTAATAAAAATGGCTGTGATGTCGCTGATGTCATCATTTCTATCGGTTGTGTGGTCATCATCAGAGGTCAAGATGTGATAGCTAACGATGATAAAGTGACAACTGACCGTAGTAAAATAGTACAATTTATACCTACATTGAATGACACCTTAAATGGCGTTTTGCTCGGCATTGGTATTGTTAAAGAGCCGAAGCACGGGGATATTGGCTTTTTGGGCATTGATACACTGATATATGCTCCTAATTACCGTTACTGCGGCAAAGATACAATGGCATACAGCCTGTGTCGTGAAGATTTTAAATGCGATACCGCCTATGTTTTTTTTGATGTAAACTGCACGCCACTCGGCGAACGCCCAGACGTATTGGATGATGTAGCCACTGTGGTTAAAAATATAGCCAAAAAAATAAACGTCACGAAAAATGATGCGACTAACGGGGCTATTGTGCTACCCCACAGTATTGTGGGCTTGCCAAGGC
>JAYVKQ010000285.1:0-3948 GCA_043768285.1 Saprospiraceae bacterium
ATTAAGATTGAATTTTCTCTGTGAAACTCTGTGTCTTCTCTGTTTAAACTCTGTGACACCACCGTAATTGAGTTTTTTAATTTTCTAAAAGTCGGCAAAGATAGTATAAATTTTAGGCATTTTTAACATTATTTGTTTTGTAAAAATGTTTTTTTATAATAATTTTACAACACATGGATATGCTGGATTAAAATGCTAATTTCACCAAATTATTATAGAAACATGAAACACCCCTCTGTTTAAAACAATTACATTGCGTCACTACGTGACTAAGGATATTCTCAGGTTTAGAACTTGTTATAAACATTGAGACCCTATTGGGTCTATGAAAAAGCACTAACCTCATGTCGCGTTAGCGACAATATGTTTATAACAAGTACCTAATCTCAAAAACTTCTTAGTCACGTAGTGACGCAATGTAATTGTTTTGAACTGAGGGGTGTTTCATGTTTTCACAAACTAAAAACGCAATATGACAAACACAATCAAACGGTGGCGAGCGATGTGGCAACCCGAAATGTATCACGGATGGGGGCGCACAGAACGGTATTTTGAAGGTTGGTACTTCAAAATCGTGGACAATACTGAGGGGGTCGCATTTGCGTTTATTCCTGGCATTTCGATGTCACCCGAAGGCGTAAAACACGCTTTTATACAGGTATTAGATGGGAAAAATTTGATAGTGGCATATCATACTTTCGCGACAGAGGAATTTAATCCTTCTTCTGAAAAATTTGAAGTGTGGATTGGGCGTAATTATTTTTCAACGGAAAAAATCATCTTAGATTTGCCGAATATCAAAGGCACTTTGCACTTTGAAAACACTACCCCGTGGGTCAAATCGTTGGGTGCGCCGGGCATTATGGGGTGGTTTTCGTTTGTGCCAATGATGGAGTGCTATCATGGTATAGTGAGTTTAGACCATAGCATCAAAGGCGGTTTAGAAATTAACAATAAAAAAATAGACTTTAACAAAGGGCGTGGCTATATCGAAAAAGATTGGGGCATATCGTTTCCGAAAGGGTGGATATGGCTACAAAGCAATCATTTTGGTATTGAAAACAAGCCCGAAAGTACGTCTTTGATAGCATCGGTAGCGCATATTCCGTGGCTCGGCACGCACTTTATTGGCTATATCGTAGGCTTTTGGTGGGAGGGGCATTTATACCGTTTTGCCACCTACACGGGCGCGAAAATGAAAGCAAAAATCGTTGATAATCAAATATTTATACAATTTAAAGACAGTCGCTATCAATTGGATATTGAAGCCACCAAAGCGGGTACAGGCAGCTTGGTCGCCCCCATTCAAGGGAATATGACGGGCAAAGTATCCGAAAGTTTACAAGCCATTTTGCACGTCAAATTTTATGACAGAGGCAATTTAGTTTTTGACAGCTATGGACGCAATGCAGGTTTGGAAGCAGCGGGTGCAGTGGATATTTTATTGACGGATACTTGGCGACGATAAATGAAAAGTGGCTATATTCAAACAGTTTTTAAAATATATACATCGTTTGGAAAGTCAAATAATGCTCCCTGAGTATCGGAAGCCCACCCGCCAAAGGCTCATTAATATATTTCAAAGGGTTAAACAATTTGGTAACAGAACGTGCCCATTTTGCAGAAAAGCCCCAATGTGCATTTTGAAAATATTGAATACCGCCTTGAATAGCAATACTATTGGATGAAAATTTATCTAAAACGCCCGCATGGGGAAAAAATGGATTGGCGGACGATTTGAATAAACGTGCGTAAGATAGACCTACCACAAATGCCACTTTGTAATACGATTTACCATTGTCATCTTTTTTTTGCCAATCGCGGATATTCAGCAAAACGGGCACTTCCAAATAATTTAAGGTGCATGTCCGATTGATAAGAGCTTCGTTTTCTGTTGTACGGCTTCCGCGTTGGCTAAACAGGATATCAGTCGTCATTTGATAGCGTCCTTTCAACTCAATGACGGCACGTACACCCGTATTCAACCCAACTTTATGATATCCTGCTGCATCATCGCCATCCAATTGCGAAGCATTAAAACCTGCTACGATACCACCTCTAAAGCGGGTTTGGGCGTAACTATTGGTCAGTATCAATGCTCCCAAAAGGCATATTTGTATCCAACTCATTAAACGACTATCTATTATTTTCATAAAAATAAGTTTTTTTTGCAAAACTATATCAAAATATTATACCCTTAGTATTTTACTTAACTGATTATCTGAAATGTGTGATTTACGGAACTTTTTTCTAATATTATGTAACACATTTTATGCAAAAAATTTGCAACTTTTTCGAGTGGCAATTTTTTAGAGAACTATATTTTATTATGATGAGCAAAAAAAGGGTGCTGAAAATATAAAAAAGTTGCACTTCTAATTTGAATCTAAAAATATTTCATCAAGAATTTTAAATTAATTATTTTAATAATATAAATTAACCAAATATTATATTTTAAAATAAAAAAAATGTATAAATTAATAGGTATAAAATTTGGTTTTATAAAATAAAAGACTACATTTATTGCTGAATAAAAAATCGGATAAATTTTGACCCTTGAAAATGTAGTTTGCTTATCCGTTGTTTTTTAACCAAATTATCTCACCTTAAAATGAAAGACACATGATTTACGATGCCAAAAACATCCGCAATGTCGTCTTACTCGGGCATTCGGGATCCGGGAAAACCTCCTTCGTGGAATGTATGCTTTATGAAGCTAAAGCCATTCCAAGAAGGGGGAGAACCGAAGACGGCAACACCGTATCTGATTTTACTAACATCGAACAAGAGCGCAAAGGGTCTATCTTCTCGACCCTCATGCACGCCGATTGGAAGGATTGCAAAATCAACATGATTGACACACCTGGCTCCGATGATTTTGTCGGCGAAGTAATTTCGGCACTCAAAGTAGCCGACACAGGCGTAATGATGCTCAATGCTAAAAGTGGTGTCGAAGTCGGCACCGAACTCATCTGGGAATATGTCCAGAATTTTAAAACACCTACATTATTCGTTATCAATCAGTTAGACCACGAAAAAGCCGATTATGACGCGACCTTCGAACAAGCGCGCGCGCGGTTCGGCGACAAAGTATTGCCTGTGCAATACCCCCTAAGTGTTGGGGCAGATTTTAATTGCATCGTTGATGCCTTACGCATGACGATGTATAAATTCCCTGCATCGGGTGGCAAGCCCGAAAAGATGCCAATTCCGTTTAGCGAAAGGGATCGCGCAGAAGCCATGCACCAAGCCTTGGTAGAAGCGGCTGCCGAGAATGATGAAGGCTTGATGGAACTATTTTTTGAAAACGGCAGCTTAACAGAAGAAGAATTGGCGAAAGGCTTAAGGGCTGCCATAGCACACCAGCAAATATTCCCTGTTTTCTGTGCTTCTGCTGTCAAAAACATGGGTAGTGGTCGCATTATGGGTTTTATTCATGATATATGTCCAAGCCCTGCTGATCGCCCTGATGCGATATTGGATGGCGGTGGCACGTTGGTTTGCGATAGCAAAGGCAAAGCCACTGTTTTCATTTATAAAACCATGTCGGAAGCCAATGTGGGCAATGTTTCCTACTTCAAAGTATATGCAGGTACACTCAATACGGGTGATGATTTATCGAATAGCGATAATGCAGGTATGGAGCGCATCAACCAAATGTTCGTTTCGGAAGGTAAAAACCGCGAATTGGTGAATACTTTGAAGGCGGGCGATTTAGGCGTAACGGTTAAATTGAAAAATTCGCATACGGGTAATACATTGACCGTGAAAGGCAGTGATACCAAAATTGCCGCCATTCCGTTTCCAGAGCCACGTATCCGCACCGCCGTTGCACCACCAAGTAAAAATGATGTTGAAAAGCTCGCACGTGCCTTACACACACTTCAAGAGGAAGACCCTACTTTGATTGTAGAACACTCCATGGAATTGAAGCAAACCATCTTGCAT
>JAYVKQ010000286.1:0-12809 GCA_043768285.1 Saprospiraceae bacterium
TGACCGCCGCCGTCCATTTGTGCTGTAACTTTTACACGCGGTTTGATACGATTGACGAATAACGCGCCTACACCTTTAGGTCCATACATTTTGTGCGCCGTGAATGCTGCAAGATGAATACCTATTTCTTTTACATCAACGGGAATTTTACCAACCGCTTGTGTTATGTCAGACATCAATAAAACGCCGTGCTTCTCGCATATCTGACCAATTTCTTTCATCGGTTGGATAACACCCGTTTCATTATTAGCGTACATCACACATATTAATATGGTGTTGGGTTTGATAGCTGCTTCTAAAGCGCCAAGGTCTATCGTTGCATCATAATTAACATCGAGATAGGTGACTTCGCCACCCATTTTTTCAATATGCTTGCACGTATCCAATACCGCCTTATGTTCCGTTTTGACTGTAATGATATGATTGCCTTTTTTGGCATACATTTCAAAAGCCCCTTTCAAAGCCAAATTAATGGCTTCGGTTGCACCAGAGGTGAAAATAATTTCTTTATCTTCCGCTCCGATTAATTTGCCCACTTGCTCGCGGGCATAATCTACACCTTCCTCAGCCACCCAACCAAAGGGATGATTGCGGCTTGCCGCATTACCAAAATGCTGCGTAAAATAAGGGAGCATCGTCTCGACTACACGCGGGTCGGTGGGTGTAGTGGCGTTGTTATCCAAGTATATCAACTTCTTAGCACTCATTCTTCTTTCTTATTTAGATTTAGTCTTGATATTTAAGTGCAAATATAACACGTATCCAAAGAATAAAGTTTTAATTTAGATAAAAAATAGTTTTTTTTAATAACTATTGGCAGTTTGGAATAAAAACCTTAATTTTGCGGACTTTTTTCAAAAAAATATTTTTTTAATCTAAAAGTTCTTTTAATCATGTACGCAATCGTAGAAATAGCCGGTCAGCAAATGAAAGTGAAAGAAGGGCAACAGCTTTTCGTCCACCGGTTAGAAGCCGAAAGAGGTAGCAGCGTCACATTCGACCAAGTATTGATGGTTGATAAAGGCAGCGGAGTTACTATTGGCACGCCGACAGTAAGTGGTGCATCTGTAAAAGCCACTGTTAATGAGCATTTGAAAGGCGATAAAGTTATCGTTTTCAAGAAAAAACGTCGTAAAGGATACCGTGTTAAAAACGGTCATCGCGACTACTTGACAAGCATAACTATCAGCAGTATTAATGCTTAATTTATTAAATGATAATTGCAAGATATTGATTTTATACCATCAACAACTTGCTTTTCATCGTTAAAATACTGAGGGGGTACAGACCTCATCATTTTTCCAACATTTTTTAAAGAAAATTAACAATGGCACATAAGAAAGGTGTCGGTAGTACCGACAATGGACGCGACAGCTTGCCGAAATACCTCGGGGTGAAAAAATTCGGCGGTCAAGTTGTCAAAGCTGGTAATATTTTAGTTCGTCAGCGTGGTACAAAATTCCATGCGGGTCTGAACGTATATATGGGTAAAGACCATACTCTCCACGCAAGAGTAGATGGCGTTGTGAGCTTCAAACGCACAATTGATGAGCGTCGTATCGTTTTCATCACGCCTTCTGAAACTTTGGATGTCGCTGGTGCAACAAAAGTGACCGCAGTAGCTAAAGCGGTTGCGCCAAAAGCACCAAAGGCGGCGGCTCCAGCAGCAGCTAAAACAACTGTTACAAAAACAGTAACTGCAAAAGCAGAACCTGTTGTAGCTAAGGTGGAAGCACCAAAAGTGGAAGCTGCACCAGTAGTTGAATCTACACCCGAAGTTGAAGCAGTAGAGACTACACCAACTGTCACAACAACATCAACAACAACGGTTAAAACGTTAAGCCTTGATGATTTAAGAGCGCAAGGTGCGGTCACAACAACTACGACAACTTCTAATGTAGAGGCTGTCGAAGGTACTGTTGTTTCTACAACGACATCATCTACACCCGCAGAAGCAACGCCTGTAAAAGCGGCTAAAGCTGACGATTTGAAAAAAATCGAAGGTATCGGTCCAAAAATTGAGGAATTGTTGCACGCTGGTGGCATCACAACTTTCGCTGAATTGGCGGCTGCACCAACGGAATTGGTTCAGACTATCCTTGACGCGGCAGGTCCTCGTTATGCTATCCACAATCCGTCCACTTGGGGCAAACAAGCTGAATTGGCAGCCGCAGGCAAATGGGACGAGCTAAAGGCTTGGCAAGATGAGCTTGATGGCGGTAAAGAATAAAAAATGTATTTAATATTATAAATGTTTTCATAGCTTACTTAATTAAAAGGCTGTCTTTTGTTTTTCACAAAGACAGCCTTTTTTGTAACTACTTGATTTTAAACAGCTTAATTCTATAGGAAAACTAATCTTAGTTTTTCATGCTTGGCAAGCGGGGGGCTGTTTTTGATTTTCTATTTACAAAAATTGAAAAATTTTATAAATAGAAAATCAAAAACCTTCTTGGATTTTTTTAAATCTTAAAGTAAAAAAGCAGAATTAAACTATTATCAACTATCTCATATCCAATTCCAACCTTTCCTATATTTTCTACCCAAAAGCGCGTTGGCGGCTTTATTATCTATAAATTTTTCTTTGGCAGCGTTCCATTTTAACTCTTTTTCGCCTAATCGCCATGCTATTAAGCCTAAGTGCATGGGTAAAGTCATTTGTCGCGCATATTCCAAATGCGATTCGGGCTGGGTGCGATTTTTTACAGCCGTCACAAAATTTTGTTGATGCCCTGTAGAGCGTGGAATACTGAGGGGTAGCCCTTCTATATCCAGCATGGTTTGTCCATTGACTGTTATTTGGCGGTTAGAATAATCACACAGCAAAGTGCCTTTATCGCCTTCAAAATAGGCTCCAATACTCTTGTTTTTTGCCCATTCAATATCGGGTGGGGTAGAGGTCCACTGCAATTTTAAGCCTTCAAATTGATAATCCACATCAATCCATTTCGGCGTATCACCCGCACCTTCGGAGCGTTCTCCTTTGGCTTTGATGGTCGTCAGATTTTTAGGCTCGACTGACCACCACACAATATCGGCAATATGACACCAAAAATCTTGAAAAACCCCACCTGAATAATCCATAAAATAGCGATACGTGAAATGACAACGCTCTGGCGAATATTGCGCATAAGGTGCGGGTCCAAGCCAAAAGTCCCAATCCAAGCCCGCAGGTGGTGCTTGATATTGAGGGGGTGGCATAATGGGTGGTGGTCCTGTTTTCCAAAGGCGGACGGTATGAACTTTGCCAATCGTACCCGCTTTGATGATTTCGACGACGCGGTGGTAGTTATCTCCTGCGTGTATCTGCGTACCCAATTGGAATATCCGATTGTGTTTTTTAAGGCTTTTCAACATTTTTTGCCCTTCTTTCACATTAAATGACAAGGGTTTTTCGCCATATACATCTTTTCCTGCTTGAAAAGCCATAATGGCTATTTGGGCGTGCCAGTGGTCGGGCGTAGCGCACGTAATGGCATCAATATCTTTGCGCTCCAATATGCGTCTAAAATCATTGAATAATTGCGGCTTGCTATTGGCATTTGTATCCCCCAAAACTTTTTGCGCTTTACCCAAATGGCTTTCATCCACATCGCATAACCCTACTATATCTACTTCGGGGAGGGCAGCAAACCATTTCATATGCGAAGTACCCATGCCACCCAAACCGATATGGGCAACGCGGAGTTTATCACTGGGCTTTGGTTTGGATATAAAATGCGGGAGATAAGCAAAACTTAAAGCGGCTGCGCTGGTTTGCTTCAAAAAATCGCGGCGGTTGAGTGTGGTTCGTAGCATAGTTTTCTTATTTTAAAAGAAGGTAATCGAATTACTTTACGGGTAAAAATTTTACTGACAAACTATCTTTATAATCATAATTTTCAGAATTAACAACCGAAACATAGGGTGTGAGCCAAGCCAATTTTTGTCGAAGGCGAATTGTTAAATTACCGCCACTTGCTTGCATTCTCTTGTTTTGAATAGCATTAGGTAATGGGATGGGGTCTTGCTCTAACCATAGAACAACATGAATATCTTTTTTGATATTGCTTAAAAAACTTTGATATTGTAGGAAAGTATCTTTAAGATGCGTTGAATGTCTTGCCGCACCTACTATGCCAGCTAAGGTATCACGCACTTTTTCAGCCATTTCTATATCAATGGGGTCAGTATTACGCTCTGTTCGGTGTTTATTTTCAATACGGTGTCCTTTGAGGTTTTTTATTTCTATAAAAGATAAAATACGTCTATCAACTATACCGATAAAATCTACCGCCTTTGTTTTTGGGATAGTTATTTTTTTATAATCGGTTTGGTCATCATATTGCATCAGAAATGACCATTTTGTAGCATCAAAAGAGAAAACTATATTACTTTCTGTAAATTCAATTGGTGTCATACGTTTTGCATAGATTTTCTAAATAGTGATTGTTCGAGGTCATAATAGGCAGCATATTCGTCAAGCATAACATTGTTTTGCAAGCCCGCAAGTGTATCTGCGGCTTCTATTTCAGAGCCATCTTCTCCTTTATAGAATGAAAAGAACCGCATAGGTGGTGCTTGGGTTTGGTCGCGGTATTCTGCATCTAAGGATAATAAATGCGCTAATAAATAGTCATGTGTAGCTACGAATATCTGAACACCATTTTTTGCTAAAGTTTGTAGAAACTTTGCGACAATTTTGATGTATTTTGGGTTTAGGTTTACTTCGGGTTCGTCCCAAAATAAGATAGAGTTCTCCTTAATAGAACCATTTCTAATTAGTTGGATAACCTGAGCTATTTTTCTAATACCTTCAGCTGATAAAGAAGCTCTTACTTTATTTCCTTCACTATAGATATAAAATATATTATCTTCTAACTTTATATCTATATTTATTTCACTCAAAATATCTTCTAATAAATTCTTTGGTTCATTTTTTAAATTTGCTTTTTGTAGAAGCACTGCTAAGTCAAAATAAGTTTTATCATAATCATTTTCCCGTTCTAAATAATTAGGTATAAATCCTCTATGAGTAGAAATCATTTCATGGGCAGGTATAAATATAGGTTTAGACATAGGCTTCTCATAAAAACTAAATATTGGAGTAAGCACTGAAGGTGAATAAAAACAGTACTCAAAATATAAGTCACCATCCATCTGTAATTTAAACATGAAATGATCTGTTTTAAATCTCTTTAATTCAGATAAATCTTTGATAGCAAACACTTCTAAAGGGATAGTATAAGATAGTTGATCGGGTTTCATAATGATAGTACCAATATCAGCATTATAGTTTTTTGAACTTGATTTTCGTTCATAATGCTGATTAATAGATGTTATAGCATACATATATTTTAAAATATGCGTTTTCCCAGTTCCATTTTCCCCAATAAACACATTTATACCACTTGAAAAAGTCATTTCAGCCTTAGAGAAACAAGTAAAGTTTTCTAATGTCAGACCTTTAATTTTATTATCAAAATTTTCAGACATATATATAAATAAGGATGTTATGTGATAAAAAAATGCCTAATACCCCTCAGTATTTTGACAAATTTATAAGATTTTTTTAATAGAAAATATATTTTAAGGAATTAAAATTCTGATTTGACAAATTTATTAAATCAATTCTAACAACTCGCTCAACATCAATGCCGTCGCGCCCCACACTTTTTTACCATACACATCATAATAAGGCACATCGCGCTCATAGTGTTCTCCTCGAATGGTCATTGACATGGGCATCGTTTTTCTATTAATGGGGTTGCTCAAAATACTGAGGGGGGTCTCAATTATCTGGTGTACCTCCGTCATTTGTTGCAGATACTGAGGGGGGGTATCCATCCACGCCAAAAAAGGGAAAACGTGGAAATTGCTAATAGGGATATATAAATCCGTCATTTGCCCTATCACATTAATATGATGCGGCGAAATGCCAATTTCCTCCTGTGTTTCACGCAAGGCACAAGCTAAAAGACTATCATCAGAAGGGTCAAGCTGACCGCCGGGGAAACTCATTTGCCCACTGTGGCGGTCATTAGTGTTAGTAGAAGTACGCTCAGTCAATACAATATGCCACTCTTGATTTTTTGGAAAAAGAAGCATCATTGTACACGCTTTTCGGGCGGTTGGAGGGGCTGCCAAAGTCTGCATACGCTCCTCAAACATCATTTTTTTGAAGGCTTCTACGCCGGGCAAGCCTTGCTTATGCTTTTCTAATATATTTTCAATAAATGTATCCCCCATTTTAAATCAATGTTTTGCGCTCATTGACGTAATCTCGCCACATATCTAATGCGGTTTGATAATCCTTTGGCAAGGGGCAATCAAACTGCATCCATTTACCCGTAGTCGGGTGTTCAAAACACAAGGTCTTGGCGTGCAGTGATTGGCGTGGCATAATATCCATTATTTTTAAAACATATTGCTTGTAGCGGGTGAATATAGTGCCTTTCAATATGCGATGCCCACCGTAGCGTTCATCCATGAAAAGCGGATGCCCTGCGTACTTCATATGCACGCGAATTTGGTGTGTTCTACCCGTTTCCAAATGACATTCTACCAAACTGACGTAGTACATCGGCTCAATCACCTTATAATGTGTCACAGCATATTTTCCCGAATCGCCTTCTGGAAAAGGCACAATAACAGTAGGGTCATTAGCACTGCGTCCGATGTGTACGTTAATAGTACCACTCGGCTCTTTGGGTTCGCCCCAAATCAAAGCCCAATAGCGTCTTTCGATGGTGTGATAAAAAAATTGACGCGCCAAATGGCTGACAGCATATTGATTTTTGGCAATCACTAATAAACCACTCGTATCCTTGTCTATTCGATGCACCAAGCCGGGACGCTCTTCGGGGGGCAGTTCGTTGAACGGTTTGTATTTTTCGCGCCAATAATACGCCAAGCCGTTAATCAATGTACCGCGATAATTGCCCACGCCAGGGTGACATACCAAGCCTGCGGGTTTGTTAATCAATAATACGTCATCGTCTTCATAGACAATATCCAATGGCACATAATCGGGTTCAACTACGCCATCAGAAGGCAATTCAGGAAAAATAATCGTAATCGTTTGGTTAGGCTTTATCTTAAAATTGGGCTTAACTATTTGATTATCAACCATTACTGAGCCCGCACGAATGGCATCTTGAATTTTATTACGACTAACCTTCGACAGTTTATCCGATAAAAATTTATCCAAACGCATGGCTGATTGTCCTCTATCTACAACGAAGCGATGATGCTCGTACATCTCATCTTCGTTTTGCGCTACGAGTTCTGGTTCTTCGTAGTGGTCTTCTTCTTTTTCGTCCACATCGGGCATGAAATCATCGTTGGTAGGCATATTTTTCTACTATTTTATCTATTCCTTTAAATATTGATTTGTCAGAAGTGCGAATTTACACTAAGTTTTTTAATATTTGCCCTTGTTATTTTTATAAACTACTACAAATACACTTACGCATGAGAAACAGGCTATTGACAGCATTGTTATTTGCACCGTTCTTAATATCGGCGCAACAATCTATATCCCTCAACGATATGTCTGTTTGGAAACAGGATAGCGGCGCAAACTGGCGTATCGCGGGCAATGTTTCTTCTGATATAAGCAAATGGTATAACCTCACACCAACGGAGGGTACGGGCGTATTGGTCAATATACCCAACCCACAGAATAAGGCAAACTTACTGTCTGTTGCTCAATATGGCGATGTAGATGTATCTTTTGATTTTATGATGGCATCGCACTCCAATTCGGGTTTTTACCTTATGGGGCGTTATGAGATACAATTATTGGATAGTTGGGGCGTGAAAACACCTAAAACGGGCGATTGTGGCGGCATTTATAAGCGAAGACGCTACGAAAATGGCAAAGAAATACTCTGGGAAGGTCATGCGCCACGCCAAAATGCTTGCTTGGCTCCTGGCTTGTGGCAGCATATGGATGTCTCTTTTCAAGCACCGCGTTTCGATGCTGCGGGTAAAAAAATAGCCAACGCTAAAGTCTTGAAAATAGTGATGAATGGCACTATTCTCCATGAAAATGTTGAACTAACGGGACCAACAGGCGGGCCTATTTCAGAAGAAGAAGCCGCCAAAGGACCGTTTATGATACAGGGCGACCATGGACCCGTGGCGTTCAAAAATTTTAAAGTAACTGACTTTAATGGTGAAGCACCGACAATGAGTAACGCCCAATTTAAAGTGTATTACGGGGCATTTAAAAACCCTTCGGAATTTTTGAGCAAAACGCCTGATAGTACAGGGACGCTCATGCAACTGAATTGGAATGTCAGTAAAGAGGTCAATAACTTTGCTCAAATATTTACGGGTACAATAAAAATCCCCAAAGCGGGTCGTTATACCCTTACGCTACAAGGCTCAGGTAATAATAGTATGAAAATAGCGGGTAAAGAAATTATGCCCGATGCTCTGAAATACCCATCAAATAAGCGTATCGTGCCTGTTAATTTAGAGGCGGGAGACAATCCTTACGAAATTACAATATATAAAACATTAGGGTCAATACAACCTATTTTGGGCTTATGGATTTCAGACGCTAATACACGCCCTGTCGCTTTTCATAATTTTTCTTCAACCATATTAGGCACGCCGCGCGATCCTATACTTTTAGACAGTAAGGAAAATACTGTATTTCGCTCGTTTATGGATGTGGTACGCGAAGGTAAAACCAAGCGCATTGTTCACGCTATCAGTGTGGGCAGCCCCGAGAAATTGCATTATACAATGGATATGGATAATGGCTCGTTGGCGCAAATATGGAAAGGTGATTTTCTGAACACTTCACCTATGTGGGACGATAGAGGCGATGGGTCGTCAAAACCATTAGGTACGCTTCTGACTTTTAACAATGCCGCTAATATCGTGAATGATAACGCTAAAAATATTTTGAAAGACAGTCTTCCTGCTGATGCCAATTACCGCACATTGGGCTACGATGTTGATGACAATGGCGCACCGACTTTCCGCTATCAAATATTCGGTGCAGAAGTGAGTGATAATGTCAAAAATACTGAGGGGGGTAAATATTTGACCCGCAGCCTAAGCGTCAAAAATGCCAATAGTGGATTATCGGCTCGATTAGCCATTGCTAAAAATATTGAAACCGTTTCAGACTACCTATATGCCGTTGATGGTAAAAGCTATTTTATCAAAATATTGAATAATGTGAAAGGAAAGATTGAAAAAATAGGCGATAATAGTATTTTGACTGCGCCTTTGGGGGAAAAATTGCAGTATGAGATATTGTGGTAAACATGAAACATTCCGGACTTTACAACAATTGAATTGCGCCACTACGTGACTAAGCGAGTTCTTGGGTTTGGTACTTGTTATAAACATATTGTCTCTAACGAGACATAGGATAGTGCAGAACTTTACTGACCCGATAGGTTCAAAATGTTTATAACAAGTATCAAATCCAAGAACTCGCTTAGTCACGTAGTGGCGCAATTTAATTGTTGTAAAATTCGAGGTGTATCATGTTTACGATAAAATACTGAGGGGGTGTTAATAAAAGCAAAAAGATAAAACGATACTCATTCTAATAATTTTTTTTAATTAATTTTGCGGCTGATTAAAAATGTCATACCTTAGATTTTCATTCATATTAATATTAAAAATAATCGTTTTAAACATATATTTTGCAAAACGAATTAAAAGACAAGAACCATGTTTGGAAGAAAAAATAATGATACACCTACTCCCAACACAACCAGCGCACCCGCTGTTAAAACGCCCGTTATAGAAACATCAAATGCCTTGAATAGCCTCGTAAAAGGTACAGTGGTAGAGGGCATTATTACTTCTGATAATGATATTCGTGTAGATGGCGTTATCAAAGGTACTTTGACGTGTAAATCTAAGGTCATTATCGGACCTTCAGGTTTGATTGATGGCGAAGTGCGTTGTCAAAATGCCATTATTGAAGGTAAATTTATTGGCAAATTGCGCGTTGCCGAGCAATTAAGCATCAAAGAAACAGCCGAAGTGATAGGCGATGTGACGACGGCAAAACTCCTCGTCAATCCAGGGGCTATTTTTAACGTCACTTGTAATATGAAGGACAGCAGTGCTTCAAACGGACAAGCGCATAAAACAGTTGTAAATACCGTTGGCGCAAAATAAAAAAAATACACAACGCCCATCTGAAACGCGGGATACGTTGCTGCGTTTCACAGACTTAGCCTTTCGGATGGGCGCAATCATTACTTTGGGTACATTAGCGGGTAGATGGCTCGATGGTAAAATGGGCTTGGATAAACCCATTTTTACCTTAATTCTCTGTTTACTTGCCGTTGGTGGTTCAATTTATATGGTCTATCGTGATGTGAGCCAACCTAAACCATAAGCCAACTTACTTATATGACACTCCCACGCTTCGTAACACTTTTGTCAGCTACCTCTTTGGGCGTAATTGCCCTCAATTCCGTGTTTTATCTACTACCATATACCATAAAAAACTACATGGGTGTGGCTTGGTGGAGCCTTTTTGCCTTCGTTCTCTTGAGTTTCGGTCTCTATTTTTTAAGCAAACAAGCTGCTTTGAGTAAGAATAAAGCGTTGTTCAACGGTATCATTATGGCATCCGTTTTTTTCAAAATGTTTATAGCTGTTATCGTTTTAGTAATTTATAAAAAAGTATATCAGCCGCAAGACAAAAATTTTCTCATCCCTTTTTTCCTTACCTACTTTGTTTTTATGGTTTTTGAAACTTATTTTATGATAAAATTGGCAAAAATCAAAACGGAAGAGTAAATTCTCTCGTATTTAGTACTACCGTGATACTTTAGGGTTGCTTTCATGCTTGAGAGGAAGTGTGGCTATTTTAGATTTTAAATTATCAAAGTCGAAATAAAACTGCGCATATCAACATAATGATATACCCAATCTTAACTTTATGCCTAATAAAACGTTAAATTAGACCTCATATCGCTACCACTATTTTTTAATATGGTATAAACAGCTAAATTTACACATTCTTTTAAATAGGTAAATATCATAATTAAATCCTTTCGACCATGACAAGCCGTTTTATCACAAAAGCCTTATGTTTTGCACTTTTCCTTTCTTTCTCTGTCCATTCCATAGCTCAAAAAAACATTACGCCCAATCCAAACGCTACCAAAATAGCGGTGGATTATGCCGTAAAGCAACAAATTGAGTGGGGTTTGACACCACAAGATGTACAGAATTTAACCGTTCAAGATGCGTATCCATCGCTCGACAACGGCGTGATGCATGTTTATCTTATTCAACAACACAAGGGTATTGAACTCTACAATGCTATTATCAACGTCAATGTGTTGCCGAATGGCGAAGTATTGTACGCGGGTAATCGCTTTATGACAAATTTAGCGGGTGTTATCAATACGACTGAACCTACCCTTACGCCCGAAGCAGCCATCGAAGCCGCTTGTAAAGAATTGAATATCAAAATTAATAATGCTTTTCGGGTAAAAGAAAAGAAAAGTAGCCTTGAATTTTTATTCGATAAAGGCACGACTGTTCTATCAGATATAAATGTCAAATTGCGCTACCAAAAGGTAAGCGATAAATCGGTTCGCCTTGCATGGGATTTGAACCTCGACCAAACCGATGGCTATAATCATTGGAGTGTTCGCGTGGATGCCGAGACAGGTAAAATCATTGATAAAATCAGTTGGACACGCCATTGCAAATTTGATAAAAACCCATATCATCACCATTCAGATAATTGTTCAGAAGCTACCCCCCTCAGTATTGAGGGCGAAAAAACAGGATTTATGAAACCTGCTATTGAAGAAAATGTAGTAGGCGATGGCACATATCGCGTATTTGCACTACCCATCGAAAGTCCAGCACATGGTAGCAGAACCTTACTCGTTAGCCCTGCTGATAGCCTTGCATCGCCGTGGGGTTGGCATGATGTAAATGGCAATGCAGGTGGCGAATATAAAACAACAAGAGGCAATAATGTATGGGCGTATTTAGATACAAATAATGATGGCTTTTCTGACACAGGTGAGCCTAATGGCGGTGACACCTATACTTTTGATAACCCATTTTTACCCGCCCTCGAGCCTGATACCAATAAATTAGCTGCCCAAACGCAGTTGTTTTATATGAATAACAGAATGCACGATATTTTCTTCCGTTATGGCTTTGACGAAATATCGGGCAATTTCCAACAACGAAATTATAAAGGCGATTCGGGCGGTTCAGATTATGTGAGAGCTGAAGCCCAAGACAACTCAAAAACCACAACACCAAGATATGATAATGCTAATTTTTCAACCCCGCCAGATGGCTCAAGTGGACGCATGCAAATGTATCTATGGTCACGTCCAAGTGAAAAAACGATTAAAATAACGGCTCCTGCTTCACTCATCAACGAATTTGATGCAGGGTCGGCAAGTTTTGGTCCTGCGCTCACGACAACACCTATCACAGGCGATGTCGTTGTGGTAAATGATGGCTCTGGTTACCCTACGCGTGCTTGCAAAGCCTTAGTTAATACCAATCTGACAGGTAAAATTGCGCTCATTGATAGAGGGGAGTGCGATTTTAGTTTTAAAGTATATAATGCCCAACAAAAAGGAGCTATTGCTTGTATTATATGCAGCGTTGATGACAATCTGCTCAACATGGCTGCGGGGCAAAATGCAGCACAAGTAACGATTCCAAGCATAATTTTGAAGAAAAGCGATTGCGATTTATTTAGAAATGCAACAGGGGTAAAAGTATCATTGGGCAAACCAACTGTTACTGTTGGGCCTAATTACCTTGATGGTGATTTTGACAATGGCATAGTTGCACAT
>JAYVKQ010000287.1:0-2759 GCA_043768285.1 Saprospiraceae bacterium
CAACGGGAAATGTCGGCATGGCAGTCATCAAGTCGCTTTTGAAAATGTCGCACACGTTACAGGTTGTCGCGGGTGTTAGAGATATTTTAACGGATAAAGCAAAGTTGAAAGATTACAAAATAGACCTTGCAAAATTCGATTTTATGGATTCTACCACCTATAAATCCGCTTTGGAAGGTTGCGATATGCTCTTTTTATTGCGTCCACCGCAAATTTCGTATACCGAAAAATACTTCAAACCACTCATTGAAATGGCGAAAGAAACAGGTATAAAACACATCGTCTTTATCTCCGTTCAAGGCGTTGAAAAGAGTACAATTATTCCGCATAATAAAATAGAAAAACTGATTGTGGAAAGCAAAATCAACTACACTTTTTTGCGTCCTGCCTATTTTATGCAAAACTTCTTGGGCAGCCTGCACAACGATTTAGTGACTCAAAATAAAATATTTTTACCCGCGGGCAACGCCAAATTCACGCTCATTGACGTGCGTGATGTAGGTGAGGTAGCGGCTACAATACTCATAAATCCAACAAAACACCTCAATAAAGCCTACGAATTGACGGCTAATGAAGCTTTGAATTTTTCGGAAATGGCAGAACTATTAAGCAAAGGATTGGGTACACCTATTACCTATCAATCGCCTAACCTCATTCATTTTTATTGGCAAAAAAGAAAAGAAAAAATGCCTTTTGCGTTCATTTTAGTGATGATTATGCTGCATTATTTGCCAAGATTTCAAAAAACACCCCAAAATACTGAGGGGGTAAAAAATATTCTTGGTCGAGAGCCTATATCATTTCGTCAGTTTATTGAAGACAATAAAGTGCTATTAACAACATGAAAAAAAACATAAACAATTGATTACCAACGAGATAGCCAAGCATTTTTCCTTTAAAAAGGCGTTAATACTGAGGGATATAGATGCCTTTTTCATTTTATAGAATATGTAAAAATTGCAACGATTCTACATAATTGTGTAACATTTCCAATAAACAATTACCCGACTTTTGCCTTGCAATAATTCTGTTGCAACGCATTTTTTTAAAACATGAGAAGAAGGCAGTTTTTAGTCGTTTCAGGTGGAACAATCCTTATTGGCGGCGCAACTTATTATCTATTGAGTGATAGAAAAAACCTCACACGCACTGATATTGAGCAAGAAGATTCGCTTAAAGTGTCTTTAAAACCCGATGAAAGAGCCATTCTTCATTTGGCTTCTCTTGCGCCAAGTGGACACAACACACAGCCGTGGTTTATAAAATACATCGAGCCTTATCATTGGATAATTGGCAACGATTCCACAAAATGGCTGCCTGCCGTTGACCCAACACAGCGTGAAACCGTCTTATCAATCGGTGCTTTTCTGCAAAATTTGGAATATGCTGCCAATAATTTAGGTTATGCCTGTCAATTAGATATGCTCGCTAAAACCAATCAAGATGAACACGTCGTTGAGGTAAAATTAACTAAATTCTCGGGAAATAGGACCCCTCAGTATAAAAGCGAAAAAATGGAAAAAAGACGCACTGTCAGGTCAAATTACCTGAATATTCCCTTGAATCGAGACGATATTAGTTATTTAATTGACGGAGAAGCGGATTGTATTCAATTTATTTCAAGCACGGCAAAAGAATATAAAATCATTAATGAACAAACAATTGAAGCCAATAAAATACAAGCCTATCGAGATGCCGCACAAAGCGAATTAGGCGATTGGATTCGTTTTTCAAGCAAAAAAGCCGCGCAATATCGAGACGGATTGACCACCGCAAGCATGGAAATCAAAGGGCTGCCCGCTTGGGTTTTGCGTAATTTTTATGATAAATCAAACGTGATGACCACCAATTTTAGAGATAAAAGTATCGAAACAGTTGTCAAACAAGTGTCGCAATCGGCTGGCTGGCTGTTGATTACAAATAAAGGAAATACGACATGGGAATTAATTGAAACAGGCAGACAACTACAAAGACTCTGGTTAAGTATTCGAGAAAAAAACATCGCTATTCACCCCATGACGCAGATTATTGAAGAAGCCGCCACTAATCAAACATTAAATCAATCCATTGGCGTGAGCGATACGGTTCAATTTATTTTAAGAACGGGTTATATTAAAAAATATCCGCAACCTGTTACGCTTAGGCGAGGGGTTGATGGGTTCGTTAGGACGTGAGACCCCTCAGTATTGTGTCCATTTTTGAGCAAAAATGGGCAAAATACCGAGGGGGTAAACAATGTGTGAATCATGCAATTCTTCTTAATAGTTGTGTAACATTTCCCCTAACTTAAATGGTCACTTTTGTACTTCAATTTTTAAATCAAAAAAAATGACAAATAAAGAAAAAGTAAATGCTCTTTTAAAAAGCATAGAAACAGGTGACAAGAGCGCGATTGCCTATATCAACCCCAACAAATACATTCAACATAATCTTGGTGCGGCTGATGGGCTTGTAGGATTTGGCGAACTCCTGAAAATGCTTCCACCCAACTCCGCAAAAGTGCATACGAAAAGAACCTTTCAAGACGGTGATTTTGTTTTCACACACACAGATTACAATTTCTTTGGACCAAAAATCGGTTTTGACATCTTTCGGTTTGAAGATGGGAAAATTGTAGAGCATTGGGATAATTTTCAGGAAACGGCAAAACCCAATCCAAGCAATCACACCATGATTGATGGTGAAACAGGTATTAAAGACCTTGATAAAACAGAAGACAATAAAACCTTGGTGCACAATTTCGTAGAGGATATTTTAGT
>JAYVKQ010000288.1:0-8570 GCA_043768285.1 Saprospiraceae bacterium
AAATTAATTTTTTTTCAAAAAAATTAATTTTCAGTTTCCTAAACCACCTTCTCTATTCATCATTCAACATTCATCGTTTATCATTCATCATTAAAATAAAATGGCACGTCCACTAAAAGATTATATACACATCGGACCCATGTTTTCTGAATGGATATTCGGGAACTTACCCTTTGTATTTTTCCTATTTTTTATAGGTTTAATCTATATTGCGAACGCTAATTTTAGAGACAAACAGGTACGGGATATTCAAAATTTGGAAAAAGACATCAAAAATCTGAAATGGCGATACAATTCTGCCAAAGCCGATGTGATGTTTAGCACCAAGCAATCAGAAGTCGAAAAGTTTGTAGGACCTTACAATTTGCGGGCTTCTAATCAGAGAACAAAGAGAATAATCATTAAATAAATTACAATGGACAGTTTACAATTTACAATGGACAATTTACAATGGACAATCACAATGGACAATTTACAATGGACAATGAACAATAGATAATGGTAATATAACTAATCAGCTAATATTGCCCATTATAAATTGTTCATTGTCCATTGTAAATTGTCCATTGTGATTGTCCATTGTAAATTATCCATTGTAAATTGTCCATTGTCCATTGTCCATTGAGACGATGGCATTAGTCAATTTTAAAAACGAGGTATTGATACGGGTGTACGGGGTGACACTCGTGGTAATTGTGGTGGCAGTGGCGATATTGGCGCGTGCCTTCCGTGTGTCTTTTGTGGAGGGTGACAAATGGCGTGCAGAAGCCGCTAAAAATTACATCTCTTACCGCGAAGTACCAGGCGAGCGGGGCAATATACTGGCAGATGATGGTTCACTATTGGCGACTACTATTCCTTATTTTGACCTCTATTGGGATGCCATTCCACCTGCGCTTACCACCGAAGAATTTACCAAAAATGTGGACTCGTTGGCGGCATATATCTCTTACTATTTAGCCCCTCAGTATCCCGCCCCTCTGTGGAAAGACTATTTGACACAACACCGCAATATCTACAAATCGCGCTTCGTACCCATCGTTAAGGGTATTACTTATGACCAAATGATGCTGGCAAAATCATTTCCGATATTCAGAAATGGAAAATTTAAAGGTGGTTTGATTACCAACCGAGATAACAAACGGACACACCCGTTCAAGATGTTGGCATTGCGGACGTTGGGCTATACCAAATTTGACGATGCGAGTAACCAAATGCTGCGTGTGGGTATCGAAAGTAGTTTTGATAAACCACTTGGCGGCGCAAATAGTAAAATATTGATGCAGCGCATTGGCAACGATATGTGGATACCTGTTGATGATGCTACGGATATTGAGCCGCAATTTGGCGATGATGTGGTCACAACCATTGATATAAACATCCAAGATATTGCCCAATCTGCCCTTATTCGCGGCTTAGAGGCGCATGTAGCAGAACACGGCACTGCCATAGTAATGGAAGTAGCGACAGGCAAAATAAAAGCTATTGCCAATGTTGGACAGACAAAAGAAGGTTGGTGGGAAGACTATAACTACGGCATTGGTCGCGCCATTGAGCCAGGTTCTACCTTCAAATTGGCTTCAATGATGTCGCTCTTGGAGGATAAAGCCGTGAAATTGAGCGATACTATTGATATTGAAAACGGCAAAACCCAATATTTCAACGAAACGCTGGAAGATGCTGAACGCTTGAACAAACGATTTGTGACGGTGAAAGAAGCCTTCGCCCATTCGTCAAATGTAGGTGTATCCAAGATGATGTTCAATACTTATAAAGACAAACCCCAAGCATATGTCAAGCACCTTAAAGATTTTATGCTCAACGTACCAACAGGCATCGAAATAGAAGGCGAAGCACCCGCTTACGTCAAAGACCCCGATAAAACAAGCGACAATTGGAGTGGCACGACCTTGCCGTGGATGAGTATTGGCTACGAAGTGCTGGTTACGCCTTTACAGTTATTGACATTTTACAATGCCGTTGCCAACGATGGTGCTATGATGAAACCTTATTTGGTAAGCGAATTGAAACGATATGGCGAGACCGTCCAGACATTTAGACCTAAAATAATTAATAAGCAAATAGCGTCAAAACCAACGCTTGACCAAGCGCACGAACTCCTCGAAGCTGTCGTAGAAATGGGTACTGCCGCCCATTTGCGTACCCCTCATTATCGCTTTGCGGGTAAGACAGGCACGGCACAATTGAACTACGAAAAACTAAGTAAAAATAAGACGAAAGTAGGCGGCTATCAAGCCTCATTTGTGGGCTATTTTCCTGCGGAACGCCCTATTTACTCGTGTATTGTGGTGGTGCATAAGCCCAAAAGTGGCATATATGGTGGTACGGTAGCTGCCCCTGTTTTTCGCGAAATTGCGGATAAACTAATGGCAAGCGATGTGGCTCTTAGCCAACCTTTGAACGATAGAGGCAAACCCGTTCCCTCCCCTGCCCTTTTGCCTGACGATGTGGGTTATAAAGACGAATTGGTGAAAGCAATGACTGCCTTAAAACTTAAATATGAAGTAACAACCAAAGAAGACGATTGGACATTCTTGAAAGCGAAAGGCGATACACTCAATGTTATCCCGCGCCAAATGATGAATAAAAAGGTCATCCCCTCAGTCGTGGGTATGGGTTTGAAAGATGCTTTATATATTTTAGAAAATCGCGGTTTGAGGGTGCAATTTAGTGGGTATGGGAAAGTAGTGGCGCAGTCTATTATGCCGGGAACGGCTACGGCGGGGCAGGTTATTTCTATACGATTGGATTAGCTTTTATTGCATAACTTATTGATAATCAAAGAGCCACACATTTATAAATGTGTGGCTCTTTGATTATCAATACATTGAAAACGCTGATACGATACCACTATAATAATTGAGTGCCGGCAAAAGACCGAAGTCTCCGTACCGACACTCTTACCCCTCGTTGGCTCATAAGGATTCGAACCTTAACAGACAGAACCAAAAACTGTAGTGCTACCGTTACACTATGAGCCAATAGCTTTAAAAAAGCGATGCAAAGATAAGTGTAGTTTTTGACTTAGGCAATTTTTTTTGAAAAAATATTGCAATAAAATCAAATTCGGTATTATGATTATTTTATCTCGCAAGTAAACGCAGATTTTCCTTCTAAAATGCCCTCTAATGTATCCCCAATTTGCACCGCACCTACACCCGCAGGTGTACCTGTGTATATCAAATCGCCTGTTTGCAATGTAAAAAATTTAGAAATATAGCTCACTAAGGTATCAAAATTGAACATTAAATCGGCTGTTGTGCCGTCTTGCACTGTTACGCCATTTTTCAATAGTTGGAACTTAATGGCATTTTTATCAAAATTAGGGAGGGGGTAAAATTCGCTCAATACTGCCGAGTTGTCGAAGGCTTTGGCGATTTCCCACGGTTGCCCTTTGGCTTTAAGGTCGTCTTGTAGGTCGCGGGCGGTGAAGTCAATACCTAAGGCTATTTTATCATAATACCGATGCGCAAATTGAGGCTCTATTGCCTTGCCATTTTTGCAAATCCGCAACACAATTTCAATTTCGTAGTGCAGGTTTTTTGTAAAATCGGGATAATAAAATGGCTTATTGCCTTGCAACAAAGCGGTGCTTGGTTTCATAAATATCAACGGCTTGGTTGTTACTGCGTTGTTGAGTTCTTTGATGTGTTCTAAGTAGTTTCTGCCGACACAAAAAATTTTCATAATGAGTTATTGTAATGATGAATGATAGATGTTGAATAATGGGCAAAACTACAATATTGCCTATATTTTAAAAAAAAATTAGGTAAAATACTGAGGGGGTACATTCAAAATGAATAGTACCCCCTCAGTATCTTTTAATATTAGTATTTTAAAATATGTTTTATTGATTGATAAACAATATGGTAGGGTCAAAGCCATCTTCTACTATCAATTGCTCGATTGAAAAAGTATGTCCTAAAACCGTAATAGTATCTTGCCAATTCATCGTAAGCTATCAGTAACGCACCGCCTTAGTCTTAGTCTTAATCCGACACAGCATATTATTAGCCGTAATATATAAGGTAGAACCATCGTCACCCCAAGCACAATTGGCAGTGGGTACTGTCGTTTCTATACGCCCTAAGAGCTTACCTTGTGGTGAAATGACCATGACACCACCAGGACCTGTTGAAAACAGATTGCCTTTATTGTCAATCCGCAAACCATCGGGCAAGCCTTTTAGCCCTTGTTTTGAAAAAGGCGTGGCATCAAAGAAGATTTTGCCTTTTCCTACGTTGCCATTTTTCAAAACAGGGTATGCCATAATATAGGCGCGCGTAGGGTCAGATTGACAGACATATAATACGCTTTCGTCTGGCGAAAATGCCAAACCATTTGGGCGTGTCAAATCGGTAATAATCGCCGACACTTTGCCATCTTTGGTTACGCGATACACACCAAATATATCTATCTCTCGGGTAGGGTCATTTTCATGTTTGGGCAAACCATAAGGAGGGTCAGTGAAATAAATATCGCCGTTCAGCTTTTCAACCACATCGTTTGGGCTGTTAAAGCGTTTGCCATTATAGGTATCGGCAATTGTAACTTTGCCACCCCCTGAAATAGGCATTTTAGTAACACGCCTATCTCCATGCTCACAAGCGATAATCTGCCCATTCAAACTCATAGTCAAGCCATTGCTACCGGGTTCGCGGCTGTAATTTCCGCGTCCAGTATAGCCCGAAGGTTTCAAAAACTCGGACAAGCCTTCGCCTTCCTTCCATTTGAAAATCGTATTTTGTGGTACATCGGAGAATATCAAATAGCCACTATCGCGTACCCACGCAGGACCTTCTGACCATTTGAAGCCCTCTGCCAAAACTTCAATTTTGGCATCTTTATCAACCAATTTATCAAACTCTGGGTCTAAAGAGACGAGTTGACCAACTGTTTTAGTTTGCGCTAAGGAATAGGGTAATACCATGACTGTAAAAATGATATAGAGTAGTTTCTTCATAGAGTTTAAAATTATTAGAGGATTAGGATATTCGGGATAAAATTACTGTACAAATTAACCACTGAAATACTGTACCCTACTATTTTTATTAAAAAAAAGAGCAAGTGGTTTCGGAAATCGCCGTTCTGCCACAAATTTAAAGTCATTGATAATTACAAATTATTGATTTTCAATAGCTTTAAAAATAGTAGGGTACAGTATTTCTGTGGTTAATATGTACAGTAATTTTATCCCGAATAACCTAATTCAAATTAAAAAATACTGCGGGGTAGCGCGTTACCAGAAAACCGTATATAAAACAGTTAAAATACCGACAACAATCAAAGCACCTACGGCAAAGCCATTGGATACTTTAAACATAGCCGTATCAATTTCTAAGCCTTTTGGATTATTTTTACTTTCAGGGTCGAATAAGCTAATTGCAATAATGACCCCCGATAAGATAAGGAATGAATAACCCATTGCATGAAGGAACGGCATACCGCCACCAAATTGGTCAAATAAAATAGAAATAGGTAGAGCCAAAATAGCGGCAGCCAAAGCACCTTTAGCGGTTGCTCTTTTCCAGAAAAAGCCTAAGAAAAATATGGCGAAAATACCGGGCGAAACAAAGCCTGTATATTTCTGAATAAATTGGAAAGCTGAATCTAAACCTTGCAACTGAGGGGCAACCAAACAACCAATAACCATAGAAACGATGATGGCTATTTTACCCACATTGACTAATTGCTTTTCATCTGCATCCTTATTGACCACTTTTCTGTAAATATCCAATGAAAAAATGGTAGCAATAGAGTTGGCTTTACCTGCTAACGAAGCGACAATAGCCGCCGTCAAAGCCGCAAAGGATAAACCTTTCAAACCTGTTGGCAATAGGTCAAGCAAAAGAGGATATGATTTATCTGGTATCAAATGACCCTTCGCATTGAGCATTTCGGTTTGGAAACTACCATTTTTGAATAATACATAAGCAGCAATGCCCGGTAAGACCACTATAACAGGCATCAGTAATTTCAAAAATGCAGCAAAAAGTAAACCAGCACGCGCTGTTTTCAAATCTGCACCTAAAGCTCTTTGTGTAATATATTGGTTGCAACCCCAATAGTTGAGGTTTGTAATCCACATGGCACCAATCAACACGGTTAATCCTGGTAGGTCAACCCAAGCATCTTTAGTACCACCTTCTCCATTGGGTATTTGAAGTTGCCCTTTTCCTAAAATCATATGAAAATGGTCTGGTGCTTTTTCATAAAGTAAGCTCAAACCACTCATCATACCTGAGCTACCGAAGGTTGTTGCCACCAAATTAAGGGCTAAATATGTCGTTGCTAAACCACCTATAATCAGTACAACAACTTGTATTACATCCGTGAAGCCAATAACCTTCATGCCGCCAAGTGTAATAAAAACAGCAAAAACAGCTAACCCAATTACGCAAGTCATAAAACTCAGTCCTGAAACTTTCGTGACAGCTAATGCCCCTAAATACAAGATAGAGGATAGATTGACAAAAACATAGAGGAAGAGCCAGAAAATAGCCATAATTAAGGCAACCGAAGGATTATACCTTTGGCTCAAAAACTGTGGCATAGTGAAAATACGGTTTTTCAAATAGATGGGCAAAAAGAAAATAGCAACCACTAACAGCGTCGCAGCGGCCATCCATTCATACGTAGAAATAGCTAAACCCATCGCAAAACCATTTCCTGACATCCCAATAAATTGCTCGGCTGAGATATTGGAAGCAATTAAAGAAGCGCCAATCGCCCACCATGTCAATGAGCCCTCGGCAAGAAAATAATCAGCGGAGCTTGTTTCTGCTTTTTTTCGTTTTTGATAAATCCAGTATCCATAACCAGACACCGAAACAAAGTAAATTAAAAATACAATGTAATCCAAGGTTTGCAGTCCTGTTCCCATAAATAAAAATTGGTTGAAATAATTAAAAATAGCTTTTCGTCTAAATATTGTTTTAGTTTCTACTAAAAAAATAATAATCAGTGACGAATGTAGTATAAATATAATAAAACATCTTTATTTTTGTAAAAAATTAAAACTAATTATATATTTTTGTGTTCCTGTGAGTAGTCAAGATGACTATTTTGTTAAAAAAAAACGACATTAACACAATTTTATTCAATCAGACATTGATTTTTTCAAAAAATGATGTAAATTTGCACTATGATTTTAAAGACGTGGCTTAATGCTGCTTTCTCGTGTCAATTATTTTAAAAAAAAATAGTGACTTCTTAAATGTACCACGTCAAAACATTATGTAACTAAAGTTGTTACATTAAAAGCTTTATTTGACATTTATTTCCGATTCTTTCGGATTTATATATGTAGATTGTTTTCATTTGGTTTTTTGGGGTTATACAGGGTGCGTTCCTTCTCGGAATTGTCGCCCTGTTTTTTTTTGCTCAATCTCAGCTTAGGGACAAAGTAAAAAATAATCTACCCAACTTATCCCTTCTATTTCCTTTACTCAGCGTTAAATTCTTCTTAAATAATCTATTATTTCTCAAAGAATTTGTCTTGATTAAAGAAAATATAATGGCTAATTTGGGTACATTATTTTTTGTTTCACGCCTAACATTTTCTTAGATTTTAAATTTTTACTGCCCTCTTTTCAATAATCGAGTTTTAGAATCAACCAAAACAATCAAAAATCCGTAGGTAATTTAAGAAAAAATGATTAACATTGTACAGTTTTTTTCATTCCTTAAAAGAAAATCCATGAAAAGAATATTAATGTTCGCTACGCTTTTTCTCAGTCTCGTTCAACAACTGACGGGGCAAACGATAGCCACCAAACAAAATGACGGGCGCATGAACACGTTAGATGCCACCGACCGATTTCAATACATTTTCCCCTACGACGGGCGTAGTATCGAATTACGTGGCTCACGGTATTTAGTGGATACGCTTTATCATCAAGGGGAATTACAAACCACTAATAAATTATATACAACGGAATTGCTTTACCGTTATGACCAAACGCAAAGAATGGTTCAAGTAAAAACAGAATCAGGCAAAGAACTTTGGCTAAATGAAGATGATGTGGTATCTTTTAAATTGTTTTTTGGCAATGATGTGATTCGTTTCACCTCTACGACTGTGCCGAATGGACGCAAAAAGACACTCATGCAGGTCATTTACCAAAGCCCAACGATGCAACTTCTAAGGGATTCTTACAAGTTCATTTTTAGAGTAAAAGGCGATGAAACGGGTTACACGACTCGACAACCGTACAACGAAGTGCGCAATGATTACCGCTATTTTTTCAATAATGACCCAAATGTGTCTTTCCAAGAAATCAAAATCAATAAAAAATCCTTTATAAAATTGATGCCTACGAAAAAAGTCCAAATCACCAACCTTTTTAAAGCGAACAAAAGCAAAGGTGAACTAACCATTTCTAAATTATCCGAAATTTTAAAGGCTTTGGATGAAAAAAATGAAAAGGCGAATTGAAGAATGGAAGGAAAATTACAACTCTTTGTTACGTCTATTTTATTTTGTTTTCCATAAACAGAAAAGGGACAATTATTTCACTTTTATCCGAAATTTTTCGGTTGCTGTTTCC
>JAYVKQ010000289.1:0-3932 GCA_043768285.1 Saprospiraceae bacterium
GTCATTGCGAGCGCAGCGAAGCAATCTGCCCCACATTTCGAGTGTTTTAAAGTTTAAACTATCGAATAAGTGCCACAGATTGCTTCGCCGCGCTCGCAATGACAGCTTTTGAAGAAAGTATCTAAATAGCTTTGTAGAAAAATTTCATAAAAAACAATCACTACAATGCCGAAAAATATCCTTTTTCCAACCCTAATCACCCTACTTTTCACATCAACCCTCCTTGCCCAAAGCCCCATCGGACGCGATACGCTACTCCCTTTCGATAGTGCTTTGAAGCCCTTTTATCACGGCGTAGCTTCGGGCGACCCACTCGCTGACCGCGTGATAATATGGACGCGCGTTACGCCCGAACAAGACCAAACTATCAATGGCTCCTATATCATGGCGACAGATACGGCATTGCGCAATGTAGTCAAAACAGGCAGTTTTTCGACCGATAACACGCGGGATTATACTGTCAAATTGGATATTACGGGTTTAAATGCCAATGCAACTTATTATTATGCCTTCACCGCTTTGGGCAAACGTTCGATGATTGGGCGTACTAAAACGACCCCCTCCCTATCGGCGGCTAATTTGACCGATGTTTTGAAATTTGCGGTAGTATCATGCGCCAATTATGAAGGCGGATATTTCTCCGCTTATGGGCGCATTGCTGATCGCAATGACTTGAACGCAGTCCTGCATTTGGGCGATTATATCTACGAATATGCGGCAGGTGGCTACAAAAATGCGGGACTTAATGATGCTTCGCGGGTAGTGTTCCCGACCAAAGAAATCATCACTAAAGGAGATTATCGCACCCGCTATTCGCTGTATCACTTGGATAAAAACCTGCAACACATCCACCAACAGCACCCTTTTATCACCATTTGGGATGACCACGAATCGGCTAATAACGCTTACGAAGATGGCGCGCAAAACCACCAACCCGCCACCGAAGGCGATTGGCAAGTCCGCAAAAACCTCTCCCGCGAGGTCTATTACGAATGGA
This sequence comes from Saprospiraceae bacterium, assembly GCA_043768285.1. Lineage (GTDB taxonomy): Bacteria > Bacteroidota > Bacteroidia > Chitinophagales > Saprospiraceae > JAAFJT01. The sequence goes on from JAYVKQ010000289.1 coordinate 998, forward strand.
TGCCGATACGAGGGCAACCAACAACAACGACCCTCTATCGCCGCATTGCTTATGGCAATATTTTAGATTTAATTATGCTTGATACCCGTTTGGAAGGTCGCCAAGCACCACCTATAAATTTTGATGACCCTGACAACCCCAGCGACCCACGCCGAATGGTCAGTAAAACACAATTCAATTGGCTGATTGACCAACTTAAAACATCACCTGCTCGTTGGAAAGTTTTGGGCAACCAAATCATATTCAGTGACATTAATGTGGGTTTTGTCGCATCAAATCCGCGCGATATTGTCTCTGTTCGCAATCTCGAAAACGGTTTTATAGACAATTGGGAAGCCTACCCTATTCAGCGCAACAATATTATTGATTCTTTAAAAACCTTAAAAATCAATAATACGGTCTTAATAACGGGCGATTCTCATTCCAGTTGGAGCTTTGATGTGACGAAAAAACCCGCCAATTATCCTTTGGCGAGTAGTCAATATATTCCGCAGCCGATACCTTACAATGCGACAACGGGCGAAGGCTATGACGCTGCTTCGGGCAATGGGTCATATGCCACAGAATTTTGCACACCGAGCATATCTTCTCAAAATTTTGATGAAATATTGGGAGAGTCGTTGGCAAAATCTTTTACCCAAGTGATTAATAACCCAATTGCTGATTTGGGTAATGCCAATTACAATCCGCATTTGAAATATGTCTCCCTCGGTGGGCATGGCTATATGGTTTTAGATATACGTGCTGATTCTATCCAAGCAGACTACTTTTTCATGTCGAGTATCGTTACCCCAACGGCTACCGAAGAGTGGCGACGCGGTGTTGTGACACGGAATACGACAAACCGCATTTCCAACAATAACGCAACTGCCCAAGCACCGCGTAAATCCGTTCAAGATATACCCGCGCCCAATCCCGCAATTGTGACAACATCGACTAAAGAGTTAAGCGAAGCGGTGATATTCATGCTCTATCCAAACCCAACGGCGAATACCATACATGTCCATTATGGTTTGAGCAAATCCTCTCCCGTCAGTATTCATATCACGGATTTGCAAGGCAAAATAGTGAAAACCATCACCACTGCCCAACAACAAACGGCGGGTATTTATGATATTAACGACTATTATTTGGGCGATTTGAACGCTGGTGTCTATTTTTTGACGATTAAAACGGTGGATAATGTGGTGGCGCGGAAAATGGTGGTGCAGAAATAGGGATTAATAATATATGAAAAAAGTTGCCTAATACTCATGTAGTTAGGCAACTTTTTTCGTTTCTTTGAGCTTCATTTGGTAAACGGATTTAAAACATAACAACAAAATTATGACAACAGTAGCCCTTGTTGGTTTTGGACTATCAGGAAGATATTTACAAGCTCCTTTTTTTATTGCCAACCCGCATTTTCGCCTAAAATCGGTGATGACCAACAATCAAGACCCGCAAGCGATATACCCCTCAGTACAGAAAGTACCGAATTTGGGGGCGATTTTGGCGGATAAAGAAATTGATTTGGTCAGCATATGTACGCCCAGCGATACGCATATGTCGATTGCGCAACAGTGCATATTGGCAGGAAAACACGTCTTGGTCGAAAAGCCTTTCGCCCCTATTTTGGACGAGGCGCAGAAACTATTAGCCCTTGCCGAAAGGCATAATCGGCACGTTTTTGTTTTTCAAAACCGCCGTTTCGATAGTGATTTTTTAACGGTTAAAAAAGTCATCCAAAATGGCTTTTTGGGCGACATACTCAGCTATGAAGCGCATTATAACCGATATAAACCCGTTTTGAATGCAAAAAAATGGAAAGAAGTGGTCGCGCCCGCCAATGGTATTCTCTACGATTTGGGATCGCATATTATTGACCAAACTATCGTACTGTTTGGCAAACCGCAATCGGGTTGGGGACAAACCTTTACCCAACGCCCAAATTCCGAAATTGATGATGCTTTTGATATTCGCTTGGATTATGATAAATTGAAAGTAAAACTCTCGTCCAGCCTTATGGTGCGAGAAGATACGCCGCGCTATATCATTCACGGCACAAAAGGCTCATTTATCAAATACGGCATTGATATGCAAGAAGACCATTTGAAAGCGGGACTAACACCCAATATGCCCGACTTTGGCATTGAACCCACCAACCATTGGGGTACAATCAACACTGACATTAATGGCTTGCATATACAGGGTAAGATTGAAACCGAACAAGGCAATTGGGCAATGCTTTTTCAAAATATCCACGATGTTTTGACCAATAACCAAGCACCTTTGATTAATGTGGAAGATGTTTTGGTGCAGATTAGTATTATTGAACAGATGAAAAAAGGGGGATAATAAAAAAATGGCTTGTACTCGCCAAACGATCATAAACAAGGCAAAATCGAATTAATGACTTTGCAGAACTTGCCGGACAAAAACTTAAACCTAAACAGTTTTGATGAAAATTTCATGTACATTTGGTCAAAATACTGAGGGGGTATGACGAAGCGAACACAAACCCTTTTTTTTTGTTCTCTATATGTTTACAAAAAGCAATAGAGGAAAAACAATATGCCACAATCCAAACACGAAATAAAAGCGTGCGAAAAATGCCAAGCTACCTTTGAGTGTAGAGTAGGTGACCCAACGCGCTGCCAATGTGCAGAAGTCGTCACATCGGAGCAAACGCGGGCATTTTTAGCACAAACCGATTTTGATTGCCTTTGTAAAAATTGCCTATTCGATATTAATCAAAAATTTGCCCTTTTATCGCAAGAGACGTTCCCAAATGCTCAAAATCTGCGCGAAAATTTCCATTACTATATCGAAAACGGACTGTGGGTATTCACCGAGAATTATCACTTATTGAGAGGTCATTGCTGTCAGAGTGGGTGTCGGCATTGTCCTTATGGATTTTCAGAAGGAGTTTATTAAACGTATATTTGATTTTTTT
>JAYVKQ010000290.1:0-3015 GCA_043768285.1 Saprospiraceae bacterium
GTTTTTGATTTTCTTTTTATAAAAAATTTACAATTTTTTATAAAAAGAAAATCAAAAACCTTCTTGGATTTTTATAAATTTTTAAAGTGCCAAAGTAGACTTAACTCCTCCGTTTTTTAACTCACTTTACAAACACCTTCCCCACGCGCCAAAGCTTTCCATCTAAGAAAAATTGGTAAAAATACACGCCCGATACTGAGGGGGTATTAATTTCAATGCGATTATCGCCTCGGGCTTGCGTTTTATCATATTGTGTCATCACCTGCCCTGTAGCATTGTACAAATTGATAGAAACCCGTTGAACTGTATTGAGATAAAAAGCAAAATGCACTTGGGTCGTTGTCGGGTTGGGAAAAACATCTAATTCCTTCACATCTTTGGGCAAATTGGATAGGTGAAAACTTTTGACTTCGTCGTCAATCCACAGCATACGGGTTGCCGTCCAGTTTTTTAAAAAATCAATTTCTCCTGCATATGTACCCGCAATTTGCGGCACGGGCCATACATATTTTGTCAAATAATCCCATCTTCTGAAATTACGTCCTTGTGGGGCATTGAGTACAGTTGTCATACTATCAATGACTTTATTGATATATGGCATACTCAAAGTCGTTTTTCGCAACGCCAACCACCTATCTCTAAATGCCTTTTTGAAGTAAGGGTCTTCAAAAAAACGTTGCCACCAGAATGGATTGTTGATAGAACATTCGTTGGTATTAAGATATTGCCAACCATAAGGGCTTACAGCATTACAAAAATTGCCATTGCCAAGTGCCAAATTAAAATCCCAAACGGGTCCCATTTTGAATTTTGGATTGATACTGTTTCTGTCTTTATAAAAATAAGTGCTGATGCGATAACCATCTAAATTTTTAGTCAATTCATTGATAATACAGAAATCTATCAGGGATTGCACATCAAAATAAGCGCGATAGCCCTTCACACTGTCCGTAAAATCGGCTCCTACCAAAGCCGTTTCAAAGTTTTTGACCGCATTTTTTATATAGTCTTTTTGCGGTGTTTTCATGGACGCTGGTTCGGGATAATGGTACTGAAAAAACGTGCGGTTGTAGCTATACATCTTAAAATTGGAAGACCATCCCGCTTCAATACCCTGTGTATTGCCCGTTTGTTTATCAACTTTAAGGATATACCCCCCTGTCAAAGCATCGCCTGTGGCATTCGGAAAAGTATCTAATTTGGCAATATTCAAGAGGTCTTTACTGCGTTTAATGCGCTCGGTGATGACATATATGCCGCGATAATCATTGTTTACAAACAGTTCACAAAAGCGGGTATCGGGCGACCAAGCCATCATGTCACCCGCCAAACGATATGTCAAGGCATCGCGGATGTGCGTTTTGTCGGAATAAGGGGCAATCAAAGCCCAATCTTCCGTTTTTGCCATACCCAAAATGGATGCTTCTCGGTCGTTACCTGCTGCATCATGTAGCTCAATACTATATGGTTTTTTTTCGGAAATAGATTGTGAACTCGAGCCACGCAATTCAATAGCCGCTTTGCCAACATAGTCATAATTGGTATCCGTCAGTCTGTTAATTTTACCTACACCATTATAGATAATTTTAAAATCAACCTCAATTTTGGGTTCATCCACAATCGCTTTACCATTGGTATTGATAACCACAATAGGGAGGTTGCTTTCTGTAAAAATCTGCGCTTTTACAGAAATAGAAAATAATAGGAATGCACAAATGAGGTATAGATTACGTGCCATTTTGGATTATTTATTTTTAGCCACTAATTGCACTGATTTTATATAAAAACGCCTTATAATTAGTGAAAATTAGTGCAATTAGTGGCTGCATTATATCGAAAACTTATGTTTCATCGCTAAAAAACGTTTTTCAAAAAATTCGTAGGATAGGCTTGAAAGTGCTACAGCTATGATAGTCGCCACTATCGGACACATTATGTAAAATATTTCACTCTTAGTATCAAGTACATTTTCCAATAACTGATAGGATAGCCATACAGCAAAAACGTGAAAGATATAAATGCCATATGATATTTTTCCTAAATATTTAAATAGTTTATTTTCAAGGAATAATATCGTTAATGCGGAATAATCGGCAATTGCCGAGGCAATGATTATCATGGATACGACTGCGTTATATAGCCTTTCTTCTTCTTCAAAAAAATAGGGTCCAAATAGATATTTTAAAGCTGGAAAAAGTAAACATATTTGAATACCTAAAATGAAAATAATACCTACCAAACGGTTAGAAATCAGTAGAAATACTGAGGGGGGTAGCTTTATTTTTACTAAAAAACCAAGTAGCCCTTGCCCTATTTTTTCCCAAGAAAAATATTGCGCACCCCATGCTAATGCCGCCCCTAAGCCAAATAACAGAAACCGATTTATTGTAAAATTGTAGTGAAAATTGGAATATTGTGCCACATATTTAAGTGGTAATTGGTTAAAAAACAAACCCAAACCTGTAAATAATAATATAATAACCCATACATTTTTACGAAAAATATAAACCATAGGAGCCCACACTATATAAAATTGCTCTTCTACTGCAAGTGACCAAAAATGGCTTATCATCAAGGAAGAAACGGGGTCTTGATGCCCCAAAAGCGTTTGAAAATTAATGCTAAATGTACATAAATAGAATAAATTTCTGAGATAATCTGCCCAATTATAGACGTAATCAATATATTTCCCTTCATGTAATTCTAAATAATGAAAATATTTGACCCAATAATATCCCGTTGATAAACTGACAATACCAACTAAAAAATAAAGGGGCCAGATACGCAAAAAACGCCGCATATAGAATTTTTTTATCTGTATAGTACCCGTCTTATCAATCTCTTGCATCAATAAATAGCTGATTAAAAACCCACTCAATACATAGAAAAAATCTACGCCAAAACTCGCTAACTTATTAGCAAAGTACTCAAAAACGGCTATTTTTTGTTTCTGCAATATAACGCTTTGACTATGCCCTATTATCACCGCTAAGGCTGCCAAAAAGCGCAAGCCAT
>JAYVKQ010000291.1:0-8015 GCA_043768285.1 Saprospiraceae bacterium
ATGTATAAAGGTAGTATTGTGGAAGAAGGCAAAGTGGCTGATATATTCAAAAACCCGAAGCATCCATACACCAAAAGCCTATTGGCGTGCCGCCCTCCATTGGGCGAGCGTTTGCGCCGTTTGCCTGTTGTAGCTGATTTTATGGAAGTAGAAAAACAAGCCGATGGTAGCTTGAAAATTATAGAAAAAGACCAATCAATTCGGAATGTATTGGCGGCAGTCACGATACCACAAAGCGAAATTGACGCACGTTTGGCGCATTTGATGCAACAAAAGCCCATTTTAGAAGTAAAAAACCTAAAAATATGGTATCCAACGAAGAAAAATTGGCTGGGCAAACCCTTAGAATATGTAAAAGCCGTTGATGATGTAAGTTTTGATGTATATAAAGGTGAAACGTTGGGTTTGGTGGGCGAATCGGGTTGTGGCAAAACGACTTTGGGCAGGGCAATCATTGGTTTAACGCCCATTACTGAGGGGGTAATTCTGTACAATGGTGAAGATATTACGAAGGTAGATGCTGCGCGTTTGAAAGAACTGCGTCGCGATATTTCAATCATTTTTCAAGACCCTTACTCGTCACTCAATCCGCGTATGACGATTGGTTCGGCTATTTTAGAACCCATGCAAGTCCATAATTTGTATCAAAACGATACACAACGCAAAGAAAAGGTTATAGATTTATTAGAAACGGTTAGTTTAGATGCGGCTCATTTTAACCGCTATCCACACGAGTTTAGCGGGGGGCAACGGCAGCGTATATGTATTGCAAGGGCATTGGCACTCAATCCAAAATTCATTATTTGCGACGAATCGGTATCCGCGTTAGATGTGTCCGTACAAGCGCAGGTTTTAAATTTGTTGATAGATTTGCGTCAAAAAATGGATTTTACGTGCATTTTTATCTCCCACGACTTGAGCGTTGTCAAATTTATCAGCGATAGAATGATGGTGATGAATAAAGGTAAAATTGAAGAGTTGGGCGCGTCAGACGCTATATATAACAATCCACAAAAAGACTATACGCGGCAATTAATTGAAGCCATTCCGAAAGGACTTTGATTTAGATTATAGTTGATAGATTATAGTTGATAATGCGCATAATGGGTTCAAATTCAATAAATCCGTTAGGATTTGTACGGTTATAGATAATATAGTCGAAAAGGTAAAACGAATCCGTAGGATTCGCACGTTATGCGGAGTTTTACGTGCGAATCCTACGGATTCGTTGGTGAAATCGCATTAATTTTTCTATAAACGTACAAATCCTAACGGATTTATTGGATTTGAACCCATTATGCGCATTATCAACTATAACTTATAACCTATCATCTAAAAAATATTTATTTTAATAAAAAACAAGCCAAACAAAGGCATAATTAAAGACAATGAAAAAACTGTTCTACCTACTTATCTTATTTTGTTTATCAAATTGCACCCCCTCAGTATCCAAGACCGCAACAGACAGTGGTATGAAGGTATCAAGCAAAAGCGTTACAGAACCCAATAAAAAACGCCCTAAAAACATCATTTTGATGGTGGGCGATGGTATGGGTATTTCGCAAATCACGGCGGGGTATTATATGAATCAAGGAAAATTGAACTTGACGCAGTTCCCATACGTGGGTTTGCATATCAATTATCCGCAAGAAGATTCGACCATCATAACCGATTCGGCGGCGGGCGCAACGGCTTTTTCCATTGGTGAAAAAACCTATAATGGGGCTATTGGGGTGGATAAAAGCGGAAATGCGAAAGAAACGATATTAGAAATGGCTGAAAAAAACGGTTATGCAACGGGTATGGTGGCAACGTGTAATATTCAACACGCCACACCCGCATCCTTCATTGCCCACGTCAAAAGCCGCGCGGACTATGAACCCATTTCCCTTGATTTTTTGAAAACGGATATTGACCTAATCATAGGTGGTGGTAAGCAATATTTTGACAACCGCAAAACGGATAGCCGCAATCTGTTGAAAGAATTTGAAGCCAAAGGCTATCAAGTGACCGATTGGACGAAGGAGGATTTGGATAAAGTGGTTGTGAAAAAAAATAAATTCATGTACCTAACAGCCAATGCACAGCCACTAACTGCCGAACAAGGGCGCGATTATCTCCCTTTTGCCTCCAAAATGGCGTGTAATTTCCTACAAAAAAGTAGCACCAAAGGCTTTTTTATGATGATTGAAGGTTCGCAGATAGATTGGGGTGGTCATGCCGCAAATAATAATTACATCATTACCGAAATGCTCGATTTTGATAAAGCCGTAGGTGAGGTATTAGAATTTGCCAAACGCGACGGCAACACCTTAGTCATCGTCACCGCAGACCACGAAACGGGTGGGTATGCCCTCGTAAAAGGTTCAAAATGGGGCAAAGTGGTCGGTGGTTTTGGCGATACTAAGCCCGATAAAAATGGTTCGATATACCATACTGCCGATTTTATCCCCGTTTTTGCTTTTGGACCGGGTGCTGAAAATTTTACAGGCACGTATCAAAATACGGAGATATACCATAAAATGAAAATGTTGTTTGGGTTTTGAGTGACCCCTCAGTATTTTTCTTGAAAATAGTTCGAGTAAGCGGTTTAGGAAACTGAATTTGATTTTTTATGAAAAAAAATCAAATTCAGTTTCCTAAACCGTTGCCTGTCTGTTAAGCATCATTTTCTAAAAACATAAACAGATTGAGGCATACTACTTGTAAATGTTAAAAAGTAGTGTAACTTTGCTTATATTTAAGACAATAAAAGATAGATAAATATGGCTCTTGGGAAAAAAATTGCACTTATAAAAAAATCAGAAGTTATTGGAGATGTATATCGTTCATTAATGCAAAGACCACTTGCTATTGATGAATTAGACGTTTTTTATAGAGCAACCTCCGAAGCCAGAGGTAAAAACCCGCGTTCACGTATCGCTCGGTTATTAGAAGCTAATTTGGATACAGATGAGCATATACTTTTTGTTGGATACAGAGGTTGTGGAAAAAGTACCGAATTAAATCATTTACAAAAGGATATTCAAGATGATTTTTTAGTCTTTAATTTCTCTATATTTGAAGAGCTTGACCCTAATAGTATCAATTATATCGAAATCTTTATTGTTACGATGGAAAGGTTATTTGCTTTTGTAGAGCAACAAGGTCTCGATATTAGCAAGGAATATTTGGCTTCTATAACCAACTTTTTAAAGACTAAAGAAATTGAAGATGTTAGAGAAAAATATTTGGGTGCTGACGTTGAAGTTGGCTCTGAAACGACCTTTACGATACCCTATATTCAAAAATTCTTTGCAAAATTTAAGGCTTCAGCAAAAGCAAGCCGTTCTTTAAAAACGGTGTTAAAAGAGAATGTTGAGCCGCATTTTCCCGCGCTAATTGAAAATTGTAATGCGCTTATCAATGAAATTCGCTTGAAATTGGGCGAGTTAAACAAAAAAGATATTGCTATTATTATCGAAGATTTGGATAAAATCTATTTATCCGAAGCCAAAGATTTGTTTTTTGACCATGCCAATCAAATCACACGGCTAAAAACCAATGTGGTTTATACTTTCCCGATAGCCTTATACCACGATTTGCAGTTTAATTCCATCAAAGGGTATTTTTCAAATATTTATGAATTGCCCATGATAAAAATAACCGACAAAACGGGTAAATTAGAACAAGAAGGGTATAATGCGCTGCGGGCTATTGTAGAAGCTCGTATGAATTTGAACCTATTTGAGCAGAGTGCTATTTTAGATAAAATGATTAAATATTCGGGTGGTTGCTTGCGTGATTTGTTCTCGATGATAACAGAAGCCTCCGAAAGTGCGATGGATGAAAACCGCCCCAAGATAAATGATGCGGATTGGCAAAATGCTTTCCAACGTATTAAAAACGAATATGAACATACGATAGCTGATTATGTTGAAGACGGAAAAGTGATTTATAAAGCCTCTGATTATTTCAAAGTATTGGTTGATTTAGCAAAAAGTACAACCAAAAAGCCTGATAATACGCAAGTTGCCATGCAATTGCGCCAAAATTTATGTATTTTGGGCTACAATGGTGAGGGGTGGTGCGATGTGCATCCTATCGTGAAAGAGATATTGAAAGAGCGCGAAATTTTGTAACCATAAAATACTGAGGGGTATCGCTGTATGTCACTCAATGAAGAATACGATAAAAATATAAGCCGTTTGGTGCGCTTCTTATCCCGTGACAATGAAACGGGTTATGCTTTTGTATATGCCGAAAATCAGATATTAATTCCTCAAATTAATAATGAAATTCTCTCCGTCCTTGAACAAAATGGACAGCATGGACTTATTCTTTTTTTAGATGCCAATAGTGAATTATCTATATTAGAACAAATGCGTCAAGCCATCGCCAAAACGCCTTGTTCAGCCTTGATTATCGCCAATTTATACGCTTCCATTTTAGATGCTAAACGCGGGAAAGCTTTTTTGACGGAACTCAATTTCTCTCGAGAAGCCCTCTACCACTTTGATATACCCATTCTTTTTTGGATTAGCAAAAAAAGCCTAACTGTATTGAGCAATCAAGCTGTTGATTTATTTACCCAACGCCGTATTTCTACTATTCATTTTTCTAAAAAAGCCTTAGCGGATGGCGCACTCAAAGCTGTAGAAAATCGCTTTACAGATACATATAAAAGTTCTGACGACTATAAACGCTTGGATACAGAATTGGCTTTGCTCAAAAAACAATTGGGCACGGCACTTCAAAATCCAACCTATACCCGCACCCGCATAGCCGCTGATTTTGCCTTGCCTTACGCCCTCAAATTGGCAAAACTCAATTTAGGCTACGAAGCCGAAGCGGTTATTGCCGATTTTGAAGCCGATTTTGACCTCGACAGTCCCGACATACTGAGGGGTCTTGCAGATATTCATTCAGAGGCTAAAAATACAGAAGATGCTATTTTTTTCTTTGAAAAATACATTGATATACAAACGTATAACTATTTGAATTCGGATAAATCTGAAAAAATCGGGATAGAATTGCGTGTTGCTTTATCTGAACTCGGCAAATTATTTCAAAGTTTAGGCAATTTTCAAAAAGCATTAAACATATTTGAGAAATATAATGAAATAGCTAAAGAACTGTATCATAATAACCCGAATTCAGAAAATATAAAAAACGGCTTAGCCATCTCGTATTCTAAACTCGGGGACATCCATCAGGCGCAAGGGAATTTCGAGAAAGCCCTTGTCTATTTTGAAAAAGAAACTGTTTTATTTGAAGCCCTGTACGCAGCCAATCCGCGCTCGGAAAGCCTGAAAAACGGCTTAGCTGTCTCATATTCTAACCTCGGGGACATCCATCAGGCGCAAGGGAATTTCGAGAAAGCCCTTGTCTATTTTGAAAAACAAAATGTTTTATCTAAAGAACTCTACCAAAGCAATCCTCAAAATGCAGGACTACAATTTGGATTAGCAACCTCTTATCTTTTCTTGGGTTGGAATTGTGAACAAAGCGGCAAAAAAGATATTGCCTTGCCCTATTATCAAAAAGCACTACCCCTTTTGGAAACGCTGTGTGCTACAACGCCTATTCCACAATATATAAATCAATTGAAATGGGTGCGCGATAGATTATCTGAAAAATAGGGTCAAATACTCCCGATGTTATCGGGACAGGTCGAGGGGGGGGCGCGTTATATTTTAACGTGCACTCGGAGAATGATGAAAAAATACAGAAGTCCCGTGGCTACGCCACTAATAGGATACTTTTTTACTATAAATACCTACCGAAATGTCGTGGCTACGCCACTTTTGAGTAAAAGTTTTATATTTTAAAGTGGCGTAGCCACGATATTTCGGTAGATATTTGCGTTTAGTGTTTCTTCGGAGTAGCGTAGCTACGGCATTTCAATATTTTCACTAATCTCCGAACTCACGTTATTTTAAAATACTGATTTTCGAATTTTTTATACCCTAGAACAGTATCCATGCAAATGTCATTTTTTATATTGTGTACTGACAAAGATATTCACTTATTTGAAAAATATCAAATTAAAGTGTCCATAATACAGGGTTTTTCTATAAAATAAACTGTCATTGCGAGGAGGAACGACGAAGCAATCTGTGGCACTTCTCAGGATATTATTCGTTAAATTCAAACGATAAACATTGATTTTAGAAAGAAAATCGTGGTAAATGGGGCAGATTGCTTCGTCGTACCTCCTCGCAATGACACTTTGTTTCTTATGCGAGTTAGTGGTTTAGGAAACTGATTTTGAATGATATTCATATTTTTTTGCAAAAAAATATGAATATCATTCAAAATCAGTTTCCTAAACCGCCCCTAATCCGCCCCATCCGTCCGCGCTCTCGACACCGCCAATTCGCCAATTTTATTACCAGATACTAAACCCACCTCGCAATCAATGCGCAAGTGAATACCGCCATATTGACGCGATACGGACGCATCTTTTGCCATTTTATCAAAAGTGCCTTTTTCAGATGGCAAGAGATAGGATAAAAACGTAGCCGCCGCACCCGAAAACGTGGAGTGACCAGACGTATAGCCCGGGAAATTGGGCAGACCTGTGATGGTTTTGATGCGTTTATCCAAATTGGAAGGACGTGGATAGCTATATGTCGTCTTGATGTCCCAACACGTAATAGCCGCGTCCATCATCGCCATATTGAGGAGCGAAAGATTACGCGCCATGCGGATTTCACTCATTTGAAGGGGTTGTAGATATTGACACGCTATGGCATTCCAGTGACCGGGAGGGGTTTGCGTGCCCGTTCCATCTGCCCAAAAATGCGCAATTGCCATCTGTTCGCGCGTCAAATTGGACGTGATATTGTACAATTCAGTGATTTGACTTTGAATTTCTGGTGCTGTCGTCAAAGGTGGTGCCGCTACACGTATAGCCGCGGCATTTGTAAACAACCACGCTTTCACATTGCCATAAAACGGCAACATCGGCGGGCGTTTTGGGCTTTCTTCACTAAACCAAGACTTATCGGCTACCGATGTTTCTTTGCCATCAACGGTGCGCAAAAGGGTAGGGCGATTAGCCAAACTATCCCATTTTGCTTGATTGCCTACGGCTGCGCCCATATTATCCGTCCGCGCCCGTGCCATAATTTTTGCGGCAATTTGCTTACCAAGCGTATCACCCGCCGCAATATCACTCGCCGTCGTTGCTCCTGCCCAATACTTAAAACGGCGACATTCTTCCGCTTTTGCTGTCAAAAAAGCCACTTCCGTAGGGAAAAGATTTTTCATAACTTCAAAAGTAGTGGTCGCAATAACAGCCTCCTCCGAAGGAAATGAGTATAAATCCGACTTCAATACTGAGGGGGTAATGCTCGCATCCGTTTTGTAAGGCGCGGGGCGGCGATATTGCTGTTTGAGTTTATAGGCAGCCACCAAAGCGTCATATTGCGCCACACTTATATAGGCGTATGACCGCGCCGCATACGGTGGATTTGAAAACGGAAATTGTGGATACGCAAACGGATTGGCAGCACTCGGAATGGGATACACACCCGCCGAGTCCTGTGGTGCTAAGTTATATTTGGCAACCAAAGCCCGCATGATTTCATTCCAGCGCAAAATCGTGCCCGCGCTCCAATATTTGATAGCGGCTTGTTGCTCGGCAGTTTGGTTGGCAACAGCAGCTTTTACGTCCACCAATTCTTTTTGATAGGCAGATGAATTAACCGCTTCGGGTGCAGGGATATTAAACACATCTCCTGCTGTGATAACGCAGGGTTTCCAATTACCCGCCGCCGTATCCAATTTTGAAGGCGTTAAAGCATTCCAATTGGCATCGGCTTCTACAATATCTTTATTGCAAGCGATTAAAAAGAGTACAAATACTGAGGGGGTAATGATATAGGTGAATAAACGATTTATATTTTTCATGTTATTGATTGTCAATTAGTTCTACTTTGGCACTTTAAAAATTTATAAAAATCCAAGAAGGTTTTTGATTTTCTTTTTATAAAAAATTGTAAATTTTTTATAAAAAGAAAATCAAAAAC
>JAYVKQ010000292.1:0-3041 GCA_043768285.1 Saprospiraceae bacterium
GTTTTTGATTTTCTTTTTATAAAAAATTGGAAATTTTTTATAAAAAGAAAATCAAAAACCTTCTTGTATTTTTAAAGTTTTTAGAGTGCCAAAGTAGAATTAAGTATGTAAATCTAAATATTCGTTAAACCTTTCGGAAAGGTATTCAACGTTAAAAATCAATGAGTTACCCGAAATATTAGATTTTAAAAAATTCCTGATTATTTATGTTCACCTACTTATATTATCCGTTATAAACTATCTATTTTATTTTAACCTTAAAATCTCCAATTAAAAAATGAGAAGTCACGAAATTGATTACAAAATTTATGGTGAAGAACTCCAATGCGTAGAGGTAGAACTTGACCCAGATGAAACGGCAATCGCCGAGGCGGGCAGTTTTATGATGATGAATGAGGATATTGAAATGTCCACAATCTTCGGCGACGGCACAAACCAAGACAAAGGCTTTATGGGCAAAATCTTTTCGGCTGGCAAACGTCTTTTGACGGGAGAAAGCCTTTTTATGACCGCTTTTACTAATATTGGCGTCACAAAACAGCGCGTCACTTTCGCTGCACCTTATCCTGGGAAGATAATACCCTTGGATTTGAGCCAATACGAGGGTAAAATTATTGCCCAAAAAGATGCGTTCCTATGTGCTGCCAAAGGCGTTGCGGTTGGTATTGAGTTTCAGCGCAAATTAGGCACGGGTCTATTCGGTGGCGAAGGTTTTATCATGCAAAAATTGGAAGGCGATGGTATGGCGTTCGTTCATGCAGGTGGCTTTGTGGTTGAAAAAGAATTGCGTACGGGAGAATTATTGCGTGTGGATACAGGTTGTATAGTCGCATTTACCCGCAACATTCAGTATGATATTGAGTTTGTACGTGGTGTACGCAATGTTATATTCGGCGGTGAGGGTCTATTCTATGCAGCCTTACGCGGACCGGGCAAGGTGTGGATACAAACTATCCCAATCAGCCGTTTGGCAAGCCGTATATTGACATATGGCTCAAGTACTTCGCGCAAAGAAGAAGGTAGTTTATTGGGTTCATTAGGTAATATGCTTGATGGCGATGGTCACTAAAATAAAAGCTTATGTTTGACCATTGGGCGATGTACCAAATGACGACAATGCAGTGGTTTTTGGCAATCGTTTGTGCCATAATTACGGGATTATCGAAGGCGGGACTAAATGCCATATCTATTATCACGGTTTCTATATTAGCATGGATTTTCGGCAGCAAAGTATCTACGGGTATTTTGCTGCCTATGCTTATTGTGGGGGATATACTCGCCATATTGCATTATAAACGAGAAGTAAATTGGCAATCTTTGAAAAAACTATGGATTTGGGTCGTCTTGGGCGTGCTGATTGGCGTATGGATTGGTAAGGATTTAGACGCTTTAATTTTCAAACGCCTGATGGCGAGCCTCGTTATTATAGTGGTGGTCGGTTTATTTTGGTTTGAAAACAAGCCTTTGAAAAGTGTCCCGACTTCTACATGGTTTGCGGGTATTATGGGTGCTTCCACAGGGTTTACGACAATGATTGGCAATCAAGCAGGAGGTTTTACCAATGTTTATTTTTTGAGTATGCAGTTATCGAAAAAATATTTTATTGGCACTAATGCATGGCTTTTTCTTTGTGTTAATATATTTAAGCTGCCTTTCCATATTTTTGTTTGGGAGACTATTCATTATAACTCATTGGCAATCAATATTATTCTTTTACCTTTCTTGGTGATTGGCTTCTATTCGGGTTTGTATATTGTCAAACGGATTGATGAACAGCGATATAGAAAAGTGATATTGTGGCTGACGGCGTTAGCCTCACTTTTTGTTTTTTTATAATATTTATAGCAATTGCACATATCAGATATATTAACCACAGATGACACTGTTTAAACTGATTGGAACATGATATTATATAAAAAAAAATCAGTAAAAATCAGTTTAATCAGTGTCATCTGTGGTTAATATATCTGATATGTACAGCTTACCATAGCTGTTTATTCTATTTATCGCAAGCACAAGCAAATCACCTAAATTATCAATATCTTCTACAAAACCCAACCATTTCCCTACATTTTTATACAATTCTTTGGGTGAAAACCCATTTTCACGCTGCGTTTTCAAAGCAATATCCCCTGCAGATTTGGAGAGCTTACCCCCCTCAGTATTTTTGAGCAATGTATGATGAAAAAAAGTATTTTTACAAAAATTATCATAGCCTAATTGCTGTGCTAAATAGACTTGAGCAGCCGTAGAGTTTAATAAATCCTCGCCCCGCATGATAAAATTGATATTATAATGCACATCATCAACAAGTGACGCTATCTGATAAGCAGGTAAACCATTTTTTCGGCGGACTACAAAATCGCCCATAGTTCCCGCTAAATAATATTCAGGCGATATATTATTTTTTAAAAAAATAGGGTCAAATTCTTGAAAGTGAACGCTTGCGTTCTCAGGAACATTCACGCGCCACGCCACATCTTTTTCTACAAAATCAAGTCCTTTTTCACGGCATATATTAGGATATAAACCATTGATAGACAAATCTTTAATTATTTTCCGAGAACAATTACAAGCATATACCCCCTTCCTATTTTTAAGGTTTTCAAGCGCATTTCTATATAACTCTATGCGGGTGTGTTGAGAATAATTTTTTAAAAAATCATCAACGCCCTTTGGTCCTTCGTCATAATCTAAACCCAACCAATCGAGGGTGCGAAATATATCGTCTACATATTCGGGGCGGATTCTGTTGGCATCTAAATCATCTATGCGGAGTAGGATTTTGCCCTCATAGGCACGCGCTAATACCCATGTCACGATGAAGGACATACCATTTCCAGCGTGCAAAAAACCGCTTGGCGTAGGTGCAATGCGGGTGCGTATCATGTCGAGATTTAGAGAATAAGAAAGGAAAGGATATTAAAGAGAATAGGTTAGGTAGATAGCGAAAACAGTGGTTTCGGAAACGGATTTTGAGTTTTTTGATAAATTTTTTTTTAAACTGTGTCTAAAAATTTATCAAAAAACTCAAAATCCGT
>JAYVKQ010000293.1:0-2325 GCA_043768285.1 Saprospiraceae bacterium
GTTTTTGATTTTCTTTTTATAAAAAATTGGAAATTTTTTATAAAAAGAAAATCAAAAACCTTCTTGTATTTTTAAAGTTTTTAGAGTGCCAAAGTAGAAATAGGCAATATTGTAGTAAAAAAATGAGCACCCCCTCAGTATTTTGAACAAAATTCCGTCATAAAAATAACCAGTTAAATGCTAAAAACCCACCCTTTTTAACGCAAAACTGATATACAAAGCGACAAAACCGCTATGTCCTATATGATTAATATTGTCATTACCCATTGTTTCACATTCAAAAGGAACAAACAATAGGTCACATCGGCATAAAGTAAAAAATATTTTCTGAGCTATCGGCATTAATCGAATATACATAATTGACAATGGCTCTAATACAGTGGAATTGGGTTCTTTTTGTAATCTCAATGGGTTGTTGTGGGTTAGGCGTGCGCATATATAAGGTCTTACCCTCGGATATTTCAAGAGGGTCAATATCTACACTAACGGTTTGAAACTTTAACGTATCTTTGGAAACCGTAGCCGAAGCCTTGTTTCTGTCAAAAAGCTTTACCTCCCCCAATGCATCTACCGTAAATTTGAAAGCAGAATATTGTTGATTTATTTTGACAACTTCACACGAATCCTTTTTCAAGTTGCACGTGCAGGTTTGAGCAAGATTTGCATCCGAATCGGCAATCACATAAGTTTGTCCATTTATGAGTGGAAGGGTTTGTTTGACATAATAATGACCACTATTTTCAACACCAAAAGAGGGCGTCCAAGCTTTTTTAAATGCCCCAGGGTCTATGGTGATGGAGGTCGT
Organism: Saprospiraceae bacterium; assembly: GCA_043768285.1. Taxonomy (GTDB): domain Bacteria; phylum Bacteroidota; class Bacteroidia; order Chitinophagales; family Saprospiraceae; genus JAAFJT01. The sequence goes on from JAYVKQ010000293.1 coordinate 806, forward strand.
TTTTAAAGCGAGGCTCTTGCCGTCGTCCCCAATTGTCGCGCTCTCCTTTGGGCATATAGAATCGAGCAAGCCATTCTTAAAAAATAAATAAATGTAAGATGTCTCACTATAGCCACAACCACCAACCGAGGCACCCGTATTCAAAAAATAAGCCTTACCTGTTGTATCAGGTTTAATCGTTAGATTTGTAACTTCATCATGTATGAAAAAAAAATTTTTCAATTCAGAAATGGCCATACGACCCCTATACCCATTGCTATATACCTTCAAGTCATAAGAAGGTGATTTGTCATGCACCAACGAACACTCAAACGAGAGCAAAAGGACCAAACACAATAATTTGAAACGTGTCATGTGATAAATATTTAAGAGATTAGCAAATAGAGTAACAAAAAGTGCGTAAATATACGCCCAAAATTTCGTCATATTTGTCTCTTCGCAAGCGGTTTAGGAAACTGATTTTTATTTTTTTTTTCAAAAAAATAAAAATCAGTTTCCTAAACCACCGCTCAATCATAATCCTGCTAAAAATAGTAGGGTACAGTACTAAAAGACAATATTACATAAATTTTAAAAGCTAAAAGGTGCATTAGCATAAGGTTGCCTTATATTTGTCACCCGAATGCACAAGTATAAAAAACCTTATTGATTTTTAAATATGAACAACACATCCAACGTCCTCAAAGTGGACATCAAAGAGCATATACTTATCGTCTCTCTTAATCGCCCTGAAAAGCGTAATGCCATAAATGAAGAAACCATTTTAGCCATCGAAAACGTGTTTTCTAACATTCCGAAAGGGGTAAAATGCGCTATTGTGTGTGGCGAAGGCACCCATTTTAGCGCAGGTCTTGACCTTTCTGGGCTGAAAGAAGCGAATTCTACTGAGGGGGTCTTTCACTCTCGACTATGGCATCGAGTATTGGATAAAGTACAGTTTGGAACGGTTCCAGTCGTTGCCGTTTTGCATGGGGCTTGTGTGGGTGGCGGTTTAGAATTTGCCAGTGCTTGCCATATACGCGTTGCGGAAGCCTCCACGTTTTATGCTTTGCCCGAAGGACAACGTGGTATTTTCGTCGGCGGTGGTGGTTCTGTTCGGATACCCAAATTAATTGGCGTAGCCCGTATGACCGATATGATGCTCACAGGTCGCATCTATTCGGCTACTGAGGGTGGCACAATTGGCTTGTCTCAATATGTAGTAGAAGAAGGACAGGGCTTAGATAAAGCAATGGCATTGGCAAAAAAAATAAGCAGTAACGCAGGTATGACCAATTATGCCCTCATGCACGTCCTCCCGCGCATCGTTGAATCGGGGCACGACGGCGGTTTGATGATGGAAGCCTTAATTTCTTCTATTACCCAAGACGCACCCGAAGCAAAACAACGCTTAAATGATTTTTTGGAGGGACGTGCTAAAAAAGTAGGCGAGTAACTAATGTAAGCCACTAATTGCACTAATTTTCACTAATTTTTTTTAAAAAAAAAGGCTTAAAATTAGTGAAAATTAGTGCAATTAG
>JAYVKQ010000294.1:0-9588 GCA_043768285.1 Saprospiraceae bacterium
GTTTTTGATTTTCTTTTTATAAAAAATTGGAAATTTTTTATAAAAAGAAAATCAAAAACCTTCTTGTATTTTTAAAATTTTTAGAGTGCCAAAGTAGAACTAAGCAGAACTAACTATTTCAACCCATTATTCGCATTAATATGAAATAAGTACAATTATCGGACAATCAATAATTTAGATACAGCAACACGTTCTTTTGATGCTATTTTCAAAAAATACACACCAGAAGCTACCCCCTCAGTATTTACGACAATTGTTTCGCTTTTTGAAGTACTTATATCTTGAAAAATCGTTTTTACAGAAACACCTAAACTATCCAATAGCTCAACTTTTAAAGTCCCTATTTCGGCATTTTCTATATCAATGAATACCTGATTGTACGCAGGATTGGGATAAATCGTGACGCCTTCTAAGGGTTGTTCGTTGACACCATTTATTAATTCTAATTGCGCCAAAGTATTGGTTTTGCGCACTTGATAAAATTGCTTGATGCCATATTTGGCTTGCTTGATGGGCGTATAATCAAAGTTATTATAAAAATCATTATAGGTAAAACTATAATCCTGTGTCCGATAAGTATCGTCTTTGGCAGCGTCTATCACTAAGGTGCGCAAACTATCTACGCGCCCGTTTATATTTTGCAAAACATTGTCTAACAACGATTTATGATAGATAGTATAGAGGTTTCTGATATTTTTAACCTTTATCAATCGCTCAATCGGCGGCGAATTTGTTGCCAAATGCCATGTGTAAATATTGCGCGTTCCCCAATCTTTGCTCAACCAATCTACACCTGAACTATTGTCGGGGTCGTAGCTGATAAATTCAAAATAGCCATTAGGATGATGGTAGAGGAAAAAGTTATTTTTGTTGTAGGCATGGTCGTCCCAATGCCCACACGCCACTTCTACAACATATGCTTTTATGAAATTCGTCATATTCAACACCTTTGGCACTTCGGTTTCTAATTTGTCCGCAGGTGTTTGGTTGAGCGTTTTTATAAGATTGACCAATCCTGAATAATCATCAATTGTTTCGTTGGTTTTGAGGTCGTAGGTGCGCCCACCTGTAACTGTTGAGTTTTTAAGATTTTTATAGGTCGTTTGGTTGTCGTCAATGTATTTTAGGTCGGCGGGGTAGGTGCATTTGTAGAGATTGCCTGTGTCCTTATCTTTGCCAAATACGCGCTTCATCATATCGTCATCAATTTCTTCAATATTCGTATATAAGCCGTAATAGGCATTGTTGAGATATACTTTTGTAAAATTGGCGCGGCGTTCAGGCAAGCCAAAGCGGTTCCAAATGTCGTAAAACAGTTTCTCGCGTATCAGTGTTGGGTCATTGTGGCTGCCGTTCAAATTCAATTCCTTCACACCTTGATATTTTATTCCCTTCGTATAAGCATTAAATTTAATCTTAAATGATTTCTTTTTAGATGTCCGAGAGGTATTGCCACGCAAGCGAAAGCCTACATTCAACATGGTATCGCGCTTTACGCCATCGTCAAACACAAAATTGGCTTTGATATTATTGTCATAATTCACATTTTTATACAGCCAAGCCAAGCTATCGGCGGGCAATGTGATATAGACAGTATAAACTTTTGAATCGTCAAAAAGATTGCGATAGGGAATATTTTGCGCATCCACGATGCTTAAAAAGAAGAAAACAAGAGAAGACATTAGCCACAACCTTTTAAAGTAGTTTTTCATGAATATTTTTCTGATTTTGATATGAAATAGTGTGTAAAGATAGGGGTTTTACTAAGCAAGTCAGCGAGATATTTAATGTTTTTTTATTTTGCCTATATTTTAAAATTAAAGTTCTTAAATTTGTGTTTTCCTGAAAATGCAGATATGTAACGGTTTATTCATCAAAAAAAAGTTTCAATGTACTTACAGAAAATACATATTAAAAATTTCAAGTCATTTGAAGATGTAACGATTCATTTCAATAAAGATATTAATATTTTTACGGGTGCCAACAACAGCGGGAAAACTACTGTTTTAGAAGCTATTGCTTTATGGAATGAGTGTTTTGAAAAGTTAATAACTCAAATAGGGAAAGCAGATACGAAAAAAAATATTCAAAAAGGAGATTTCATATTGGGGTCATCGCAACCGAAATATGTACCTCATACTGAAATCGTATCAGTTAGAAGCCCCTCTTATGAAGATATTTTTTATAATTTAAAAATCAAGCAACCTATAGTTATTCAAGCACAAATTCAAAATACTGTTTCTAATCAAACTATCTCTATTGGGTTTACGATTGCCCCTGCAAGGGGCAATCAATATAATATTAATTTAGATACATTTGAGGTTTTTGATTTTAGTTTTTTTAACCATTTTTTTCAAAGCCTACCAGAGAGTATTAATCTAACATTTGCGTCTCCTGTTGCTAACTTAAAAGACAATGAAGACTTTGAAACCCTTCCTAAAATTAAATTATTAACCAATTCAAGAGCTTCTGTTGTCGTTTTAAGAAATCGAATTTATCAACTTAAAAAAAATGCTCCCTTTTTCAACGACTTCGTGAATAATCTGAAATATGTCCTTAATAACAGCCAAGAAGACATTATTTTCACAATTAATGGTGATGAAACACGTGATACCCAACTCAAGATTGATGTGCAAATTGGTAATCGTGATATTCCCAAAGCTATCTCGCTTTTAGGTAGTGGCACGCTTCAAATTATTGAAATTTTATTGAGTTTTTATGGAAGTAAAAAAGACATTAATTTGATACTTTTAGATGAACCCGATAGCCATATTCATAGGGATATTCAAAAAAGACTTTTAGAGATACTCGTAAGATTTGCAGCGGATACGCAAGTTTTTCTAACAACACACAATGAGGCTCTGATAAGAAGTGCCTTACCTTCTCATCTATTTCACATTGAAGCAAAACCACGCTATCAGTACTATAATATTTCTTCTAATGTGCCTGTGGGCCTTAAAAAAGGCTTGCAACCCAGTCAATATCTCAATATTATCAACTCAATTAGTAGTGGTAATGGACTTGATTTCATTAATGCACTTGAAAGCGATAAAATCATTTTAGTAGAAGGAGAAGATGACGCAAAATATATTTCAATTTTGTTGAAAGCTAAAATCAATAACACTAAAAAATATGTCTTTTGGTCATTTGAAGGTATCAGCGGTATTTTTACTCATATAGCCTCTTATAAAGAGATATTTAAGGTTATCAAAAACCAATCATCGCTTTGGCAAAAAACGGTTTTAATTTTTGATAAAGACTATCTTTCTATACAGCAAAAAGAAGATTTGAAAAATAAATTTAATGTAAAACTAGAGATTCCTGTTTATATTGGCTCATCTTATACTTTTGAATCTTCCATTTTGACCGATATTCCAAAATTTACGAATAGCATTTATCGCTATTTATTATCAAAACAAAAAACGCCAATTTTAAGTAATGTTGAAGGCTTTGTTGAAGCTGAAATTTTAAAAATAGTTGCTCAAAAGACGATTGATTTCGACAATGATAGCCGTTTAGACGAATGGAGTTTGCTTCACACAGGATTGCGGAAAAAACTCCTCAACCCTCCTTTAGAAGTGAGTGGTATATGGGAAAAAAATGATATTAAATTAAGAACAAATTTCAAAGTTTACGCTCAATCTACACTTTCAGTGGCACATATTCATCAATTAGCTAATAAAAACGATGTTGAAGCTATTATCAATGGTGTTTGCCAAAATTATGGTTTATCATTTTCTATTGACCCCGACTTTACCGATTTGTTACAACTGATTGTCAAAGAAAAGACCAATTGGTTTGCAGAATGGGATAATATCATTAATATTTTGTAGCGGGCTTATTTAGGCTCATAAATTCGTACCCCCTCAGTAAAAAAGCCTTTTTGCATCCACAAAAGGGCTTTTTTACTGAGGGGTAATTAGTTTCTTTGTACTTTAAATTGCTACGATATGACAAAATCAATCCTTTTACTATTCGCCTGTGTGCTGTTGGGCGGTTTATACATACCCAATGCGCACAAAATAATCAGAAACCGTACTCCAACGGATATGCAGGGGAAATCTTTTTTACCCATTTTTTTACTTGAAAAATGGATTAATCGCGTGTCGATTTCACATCGATAATACTTCCGCCAGACCGTTCTATTAAAAATGTTAAAACGACTTTTGTGCCACCGCTTGAGAAAACGTGTTTGGTTTCAACCGTTTTATTAGTGCCTGTTAATCTTCTAACATAAAAAATATCCTCTTTTACGTGTTTACCTTTATCATTGACATCGCCTAAACGGTCATCATCATCATCAAGGTCGTTGATATTGTCATCGTCATTATCATCATCTTCATCTAAGTCTGAATGAATGACGATATAGGCATCATCATCAAGTTCAAATTTTCTGGATTCATTGATGTCAATAATTTGGTTTTTACGTATCGGCAAAGAAGATTTATCTAAACGGCTAAACAGAAGGAAACTCTCTTTGTCTCGTGGCATAATAGGCATTTTGGCGACAACTGATTTAGGTGAAAACGCAACGACACCTGCATAGCCTATTATTTCTTCTTCCTCATTGCCATCATCAACGCTTAAACATTGCATATTTTTTAACGTCACTTTCACTGTTAAAGGTTGTTCAAATGTTGAGATTGGTGGTCTTACAAAAAGAGGAGTTTTGGTTACTGTCACTTTGCTAATAACTGTTCCTGTGCAGGAATTATTACCGAATTGTGTAGTAAAAACGATAAAACCACGATAAAATGTATCTTGATTGACAATACGTGCTATACCAACCTTATCAAATCGAATACTCATTGCTGTATTGTTATGAACGCGGACGAGCGTATCGTTTTTAAACATCAGAGCTTGTGTCATAGGTTCGTTTGGGAAAGGAGATACGCCGCCTGTAGAGACTTTTTTCTCAGAATTAAAAATAAGCGTAGGTATTTTGTTTTTAATTTCAAACGGAATGGCGTGGATTTCTGTTTGGGGGCATTTGAGCCATGTACCGAAAAAGCTATATTTCCCATCTTCTGTATCGTAATTATCTCTTTTGTAAAACTTGCCCGAAGAATCGCCAAAAGCCCCTAAGTAATAAACTGTTTCAGTAGCATTTTTTTGATACGACCACCATGTTTGCTCAGTAGGGTGTATCTCCACATTGTCGTGATAACTACCAACTATGGGTACTTGCAATCTATCATTAACCCAAGCCCCATAGATACAGCCACAGTCTAACTCCTGTTTGGGGATATAATCGTTATATTTTGTCAAAAATTGATGATTTGATAAATCAATTTCGCCATAAACAACATATTTCATAGTTCTGAGATAGTGAATTCCAAAAGCTTGATTGATGCCCAAAATCGCCTTATTTAGAGCGTTTATGATGTCATTATAGGCTTCAATACCGCTTACTGAGCTTATATTGGGATTAGCAATATTGGGCAATTGTGCTTTAAGTTGGGCAATTTTTTTCAGGTTTTCGTAATTTAAGTTTTTGATATACTGATTGTGATTATCCAATAATTGTTTGGAGGCGAATTCGGGGCGAATGTTAAAATGCACATCATTGTCATCATCAAATCGTGTAGGAGATTTGATATAATACAAATGAAAATTACCACAAATGGTGCGTTTAAACTCATCAATAGGGTAATGCGAATTAGAAGCAGATACCAACTCAGCGGGTGCTTTCCCGATTTGTATATCACCCAGATAGTTGTTGCCAATAACACCCAACTGTTGTTTCAAAGCCACATCATATTTGGGGTTTTCTATAAAAGTAGGCAATGTTTCAAAACGTGTAATTTTGTGTTGGGCTAAAGCAGTAACCAACATCATTAAAAAGGAAAGGATGCATAGAGTTCTCATCTTATAATTTTTTAAAAGGTTAAAAATGGAAATAGTACATCAAAAATAGTTTTTTTATTTAAATTGTTGCCAAATTATTAAAACAATAACACCCCCTCAGTATTTTGTTTTATTTTAATCAAAAATCCGCTATTAAAAAATGAAAAACGCACTATTTATCTTTCTATTTATGGGTACCGCATCCGTTGCCGCTCAAAATCTTACTGACATCCAAACCCAAATAATCCGTTGGGATAGCCTTACGGCTAAAACGGAAAAAGGGCGCACCCGTAGGCTACTTTTGGAAGGCACGACAACGCATTTAAAACATTTCAGAATTCACGCCACGACTGTTGAAGCGGGAATAGCACCCAATCCACCGCATCCGAATAAAGACGCTGATGAGTTGATTATCGTCAAAGAAGGTAAAGTTGAATTTACGATTGGCGATAAAACAAAGGTTATTGAAGCGGGTGGGGTAGCAGTCGTTTTAGCAGATGAAGTGCATAGTTTGAAAAATATAGGTGACAAACCCGCCACCTATTACGTTTTCCGCTATCAAGCCAAAACGCTTACGGATTTGGAACGGGGTAAAAAAGCGGGTGGTTCTATGTTGATTAACGCATCAGATAGCCTATATAAGCCACACGATAAAGGCGGACGCAGAAATTTTTATAATCGCCCGAGCACACAATGTTCTATTTTTGAAATGCACACCACTACCCTCAAAGCGGGTTTGGAAAGCCATCAACCGCATACGCACGCTACAGAAGAAGCTCTTTTAATCACAAAAGGCACGATAACGATGGTGATTGATTGCAAAATATACCAAGCAAAAGCAGGGGATTTGGTGATTTTGACATCGAATATACCTCATGCGCTTATCAATACAACGGGTGGCGAGTGTGCGTATTTTGCTTTTACTTGGAAGTGATTTTTTTACCCCCCCTCAGTATTTTTTTAAGAAACTACACCTTTTCATCTCATCATTAAACGCTCTATTAAAAAAATGAAAAACGTACTATTGATTATTTGCTTCGGACTTTCCTTTTTAAATATATTTGCTCAAAATCCGCTTGGCATTTTCGACAACCACGAAGATATTGGCAACCCCACCACAAAAGGCGCGGCATCCTACAATCCCGACACACAGGAATACAGAATGGAAAGCCAATCCATCAATATGTGGGCAAAAGCTGACCAATTTCACTTTCTTTGGAAAAAAATAAAAGGGGATTTTATAATTTCTGCAACGGTGCGTTTTATAGGTAAAGGCGTTGACCCGCATCGTAAAATAGGCATTATTGCCCGTAATGAACGCACGACCAATTCGCCTTATGCCGATGCGTGTGTGCATGGTGACGACCTTACTTCTTTGCAATATAGAACATTAGATACAGGTGCAACTGCGCAAGTTGAGCTATCCGTTTTTCACCCAACGGAGATTGAATTTCAACGAATTGGCAATACATTTACCTTTTCTACGGCTGTTTACGGCGAAAATTTTAAATCTGTCAGTAAAGATATTGACTTGAATGAAGAAGTATTTGCGGGATTATTTATCTGTTCGCACGATGACAAAGTAATGGAACGTGCAGTTTTCAGTAATGTTCGTATCACTATTCCTGCGGCAAAAGATTTTCGTCCTTATCGAGATTATATCGGTAGCCGTTTAGAAGTGATGGATGTGCAAACAGGTTTGCGGAAAGTTTTGCACACGGCTCCTAACTCGCTTCAAGCACCCAATTGGACAATGGATGGCAAAACGTTGATTTACAATTCAGAAGGTAAAATGTATAATTATGATTTGGGAAAAAATACGATTTCACAAATGAATACAGGTACGGTCATCAATAATAATAATGACCATGTTATTTCCTTTGATGGTAAAATGATGGCTTTGAGCAATCATATGGGTGAAAAACGGATTTCTACTTTATTCACTTTACCGATTGGCGGTTCAGACAAACCAACGATGATTACCTCACCCGATTCGGGACACTCTTATTTGCATACATGGTCACCCGATGGTAAAAATCTCATTTTTACGGGACAGCGCAATAAGCAATACGATATTTGGTCAATAAATATTGATACAAAAAAGGAAACGCAACTCACCAATACGCTTACGCTCGATGATAGCCCCGAATATACACCCGATGGCAAATGGATTTATTTCAATTCCACCCGCACAGGCACAATGAAACTCTGGCGCATGAAACCCGATGGCACTCACCCCGAACAAGTCACTTTTGATGAATACAATGATTGGTTTCCGCACTTTTCGCCTGACGGCAAATGGATGGTCTATCTTTCCTATATGCCCGACATAGCCCCAGCGGAACATCCTTGGTACAAAAGGGTGTATATTCGGTTGATGCCAACAGCAGGAGGCGTTCCTAAAACCATCGCTTATTTATTTGGCGGACAAGGGACGATTAATGTTCCGTCTTGGTCGCCCGATAGTAAAAAAATTGCCTTTGTAACCAATTCAAAAATGTGATGGACAGATACCCCCCTCAGTATTTTAGTCATTAATGCCACTTAAAATTCCACGTTATCGAAGGGATAATAGGAAATAGCGTCACCGTTTTAGCCGTTGCCTTATAGTTGCTTTGTTCAATATGCTCTACAACGCCCGAAACCAACTCGTGCTGATGCAAGATGGCAAACAAGCCAGCGCGGGGCAATGGTTGGCTTCGCAATATGACGATTTTGGTCGCCCCACCGCAACGGGTTTTGCAACCAGCACCGCCCTCAATGCCACTACCCATAACCCAACCTTGTCTTCAACTTTGACGACAACGGAATTTAGTACCACGGCGGGTATTGCGCTGGGCAAACCGACCCGCACCAAAAACTATTTGGGTACGTACTGCTCGTGCAGGGTGTTCCAAAAACAACACGCTCCCAGCTTTACAATCTGGTTCGCCGTTCTTTTTTGTACCTTGCGTTCAATGTTTAGAGCAGATGTTACCCGCTTCTAAGCAATCTGGAAAAGAAATGAATTAATAAACCGTATTGTAAATACAGATAAAAAATTTAGAGATGAACAAATTTAAAGATGTATTAAATGCTTTTGAAGACAAAATTCAAAATATCAATCCATTTTTATTATCATGCTTTAATCATGGTATTGATAATCCAGAAAAGATAAAAGCTATATTAAAAAAAAACAGACTTGAGCCAACAGAAGATTTGGTGATTTTTTATCAATGGAAAAATGGGATAGATAAATCTAAAATCGTTTTAGATTATAGAGCCCATTTTTGCTTATGGGGTATTTTTTTTCCTTTAGAATATCAAGAAGAGCTGTATCAGATTACATTAGAAATGAATGAATTATATTTCCCCATTATGGAAAATCGCATATTGATTAATTTAGATATAAAATCCACTAATTATGGTAGTGTTTTTTTATTTGACCCTTCTCTACAGATAATAGAGCCTAAATTGCTTTTTAATTCAATTAAACCGATGTTTTTATTTTTTATAGAATGTTTTGAACAAAAAGCATTTATATATAATTATGAGTGTAATGGAGATTTGGAGATTAATTGGGATTTATATAATTCATTATTGATAAAATACCAGTTGTTGTAGGTGTCCCCCCCGCTCGCGCTGGGTGTTCCCCGTTGCGGCCAAGTGTCAGACTGTGCAAAAAAGGAATTTCATAAAAAAGTGAAAGTATATTATTCTGAATAGACATTGTAAATAAAATAAAATTCCAATTGTGGGTTA
>JAYVKQ010000295.1:0-9648 GCA_043768285.1 Saprospiraceae bacterium
TCTAAAAGCCTAATAATCAATAACTTAGTTTACTCTAAGGCTACTCAAGAAAAAAAATAATTAATTGATTATCAATTAGTTATATCGCAATCAGTTCTAATGTTGCGCTCCGAATTATTATCCACCTTTTAATTTTTATAAAAGTATTTTTCCAAACAAGAATTGGTTTTTTAATTAGAGAAATTTATTGATATGAAAACAAAATCTTTAAACGCATTGATACAAAAGCGGCGATCAGTATTCCCACATATGTATAATGATAAAAAAATCACTAAACGCACCCTTGAACAGATACTCGAAAATGCCAACTATGCCCCTACACACAAGCTGACCGAACCCTGGCGGTTCAAAATACTGAGGGGGTCTGCCTTAAAGCGTCTTTCAACTTTTCTGATAACAGACTATGAGAAAAACACGCCAAAGGAGTCGCAAAATGAAGTGAAAAAGAAAAAAATGAGTGAAAATCCAATTCGCTCAGCGTGTGCAATCGCCATTTGTATGCAACGCCATGAGGGACTACCCGAATGGGAGGAGTTGGCGGCGGTGGCGATGGCAGTACAAAATATGTGGCTCACTTGCACAGCATATGGTATTGGCTCGTATTGGAGTTCGCCCCCCGCTATTGAGCGCATGAGCAATTTACTTGGATTGGATTTAGATGAAAAATGCTTGGGTCTGTTCTATATGGGGTATTCGGATATGCCTTTGCCCGAAGGAAAGAGAACGCCAATCGCTGAAAAGGTGGTGTGGTTGGATAAGTAAGTAGCTGTAAATAAGCGATAATTTTATTTACAGCTACTTACTTATATTAAAAAATAAGGTTAAGCGTTTTTTAAAAATGGCAACTTAACAACAGTAGCCGACAATTTTTTACCGCCACCAAAAGCAATGTGTACTTCTGAACCTACTACATCAAAGCCTTTTTTTACATAGCCCAACCCAATAGGTCTATCTAATGTAGGCGATGATGTACCTGATGTCACTATGCCAATCTCTGTGCCTTCGGCATCGTGGATGGTGTAGCCATGACGTGGCACACGACGGTCGTTTAACTCAAAGCCAACGAGTTTGCGCGATACCCCCTCCGTAATTTGTCTTCTAAACGTCTCAACATTATTAAACTCCCCCTTTTTTGTTTTAGTTATCCAACCCAGTCCCCCTTCTATGGGCGAAGTGGTGTCGTCAATATCATTGCCATAAAGACAAAAACCCATTTCTAAACGCAAAGTATCTCGCGCACCTAAACCGATGGGCATAATGCCAAACTCTCTACCCGCTTCAAAAAGGGCATTCCAAAGTGTAGGTGTTTGGCTTTCGGAGCAATACAGTTCAAAACCACCCGCACCTGTATAACCCGTTGCAGAAATCAACACGTTATCCAAACCTGCCACTTTGCCTTTAGCAAAATGATAGTAGGCAATGGCTGCTAAATCCACATCCGTCAATTTTTGAATAACCTTAATGGCATTGGGTCCTTGCACCGCCAACAGACCCGTATTTTTAGAAATATTGATTAAACGCACGTCAAAGCCACCCGCAAATTGCAGTATCCAGTTCCAATCTTTTTCAATATTAGACGCATTGACTACGAGCATAAAAGCACGCTCACCCGCGCTGCAATTGTCTTCAGCCAAGCGATAAACCAAAAGGTCATCAACGATGCCACCCTCTAAATTGGGCAAACATGAATATTGTGCTTGCCCAATTTCTAATTTTGACACATCATTTGACGTTACTTTTTGTAGAAAATCAAGCGCACCTTTGCCTCTAATGACAAATTCGCCCATATGTGATACGTCAAAAACGCCCACGTTGGTACGCACGCATTGGTGTTCTTCTTTTATACCTGAATAAGAAATGGGCATATTATACCCCGCAAAAGCAGCCATTTTCGCGCCAAGCGCAATATGTGTATCCGTTAAGGGCGTATTTAAAATTTGGTCTGTCATAGTCTAATAATTGGTTATTGAAATAGTATGCGATAGTTTTTTTTAGAAAGTACAATCAGCAATTTTTTATAAAATAGTCGAAAATACTGAGGGGGTGCATCAAATAGCCGTCCCTATACGTTGTTTGACAACTTCATATAAAATAATTCCCGTAGCTACCGATACGTTCAAAGAATCCATCGCGCCAACTTGGGGTATAATAAAAGTCTCGTCTGAGCGTCTTAAAAAATTACCGTTTACGCCTACATCTTCCGAACCTATAATAATGGCAGTTGGCAGTGTCAAATCTACATCAAATAGTTTTTGCGTCGCTTTCAAATCGCTGGCAATGACGCGCACGCCCGATTGGGCTAAATAGTCCAAAACGGCACTCATCGTTTTTTCGCGGCAAACAGTCATTCGATTTAAGGCACCCGCCGAGGCTTTTATTGCATCTGCATTAATCAACGCGCCGCCTTTTTGCTGCACAACAATAGCGTGAACCCCCATGACCTCCGCAGTACGGGCAATCGCGCCGAAGTTGCGGACATCAGTAATGCCATCAAGTAACAGCAATAAAGGCACTTCACCTCTTTCGAATATATGCGGCAGCACATCTTCGAGCGTCAAGTACGAGACCAACGCCATAAAGCCGACCAAACCTTGATGATTGGCTCCATTTGCCATTTTATTGAGCTTTTCTTGCGGCACAATACTGAGGGGTATCTGATTTTCGCGGCTGAGTTTGCGGATTTCAATTTCCATCTCGCCACGCAAACCTTGCTGTATCATTATTTTTTCAAATGCCTTGCCCGCTTTTATTGCCTCTGTGATGGGGTGGCGACCATATATAATGGTGCTTGTTGTCGTTTCGCTCATTGTTAAGGGTGTCTGTTTCTTTGAAAAGTGCAACGGAACGGTGTTCCGTTGTAGGTTATTTGGCACAACGGAACACCGTTCCGTTGCACTTTTTAGCGCAATCTATCCGATGAGCGCACCAAATCTTCATCTTTTTTGATGGCACGATAGGCTAAAACGCTGAAAATTAGGGATAAAAAGGGTGGTATAAGACCTAAAATATTCATCGTAAAAACCCCATTAGGCGTATCATTGTTGCCGAAAACATCCACCACATTTTTTAATACATAGCCAATCACGCCCAATCCTGCAAGCCCTATAACGAGAAAACCTTTGATGATATTCATTTGCAAAGGTCGATTTTTGAAAAGGAAAATAGTAATGAGCGTAATAATGCCCATACCTATCGCAACACCAAACAAAATGGGATTGTCGAACACATTGAGAAAACCATCTTTAGCAACTTCTAAAGTGGGGGCAGCATTTTGAAAACTGCCAAAGTGCATTGGGGGCAAAAAACTTGACCCGATGGATAAAGAAGATAAAAGTAGAAATATACTTTGTATGCGTTGTAACATATACTAAAATATTTGAAATGTTAGAATATTGGCAAAGCTAAAAAGAATTTTAGAATTATTGCATATAGACGAATACACCTATCCAAAAGTGGTCAACTTTCGGATAGGTTGAAAATCAATGCGGTAGTGCATATGTATCATGTAAAAGCTTCTTCTTTTTTTCCAAATAATTTTTTGAATTGTTGATCACGGAAAACCCATATCTTTTTTATCTGTGGCGTGACGAAAAAGCGATTGATGAGTGGCTCTAAAAACCAACCAGGCGAGAGATAGTGGAGTTTGTCTGTCATCAGTACGTAGCCCTCTTTTTGTTCAAAAGTATGCTCGTGATGCCAAAACACGTATGGACCTTTCAATTGTTCGTCAGCAAAACGATAAGGTGGCTCCCACATATTGATATGAGTACACCAGAAAAACGGCACGCCCATAAGTTTTATACGGTAGTTTATCATTGTGCCTACGTGCATTTTTATGGGCGTAGGTGTGAGCATCGAAAACTCCACGTCAGTGGGCGTAACGGCGGTCAGGTTTTCAGCATTGCTAAAAAAATTGAAAATTTCGTCGAGTGGACGATATAGTTTTGTTTCGAAGGTTAGACTATGGGCTTGCATTTTTTCAATTTAATTGTCACTATAAACACTATAATGTACCTCTAATAAACCGCATATTACAAAATAAGTTTTGAAAATACTGAGGGGGTAGGTATCTGACGCTTTCACAGCGTCAGATACCTTATAAAACAAATATACATCTTAGTTTTTATGCGAATAATGGGTTCAAATCTAATAAATCGGTTAGGATTTGTAGGATTTGAACCCATTATTCGCATTTTTTACTTAAAAATGCTTTTACAATTGCCACTGTTTTTTCGGAGTCTTCTTCCAATGGTGTATGACCTAAATTTTCTATAATCACCATTGTATCTTGGGGCAAATCGGCGTGAAAACGGTCTGCAACGCCCGTAGGTATCAGTTCGTCTTGCGCACCCCACAATATGAGTACAGGCATAGTTAAAGTGTTGATTTTCAAATAATTATTATCCTTTTCACCTGCATCACGTTTTTTCATTATATCAATAAATGCTTGGCGATTGCCTTCGCGTAGGGTCAATTCGTAATATCTATCTACCAGAGCCGGTGTTACCTTTTCATCATTGACATAAACATTCAAAAGGCTACTTTCGGCAATAAACCGTGGCGTTACATTTTTTAATAATGCACTCAACACAGGCATAGATGCTAACTGAAAAGCAATGGGAACAGATTTGGATGCCATGGGATAGCCAGTTGCGTCCACCAATATCATCTTAGCTACTTTTTGCGGATATGCCATTGTATATTGCCAAGTAACGCCACCGCCCAACGAATTGCCACCCAATATGCACTTTGAGATATTAATTTTTTGTAAAAAAGCATTTAAAAATTGGGTATAGTATTTCACGGAATATTCGCCCGATGTATTAGGTCCTGTCAAGCCATAAGCGGGTAAATCCAGTGTGATGATGCGGTGTTCGGCTTTCAGGGCTTGTACCCAGCCTTCCCATGTGTGCAAACTGGCGCCTGTACCGTGTATCAAAACAATAGGTAGGGTATCACTTTTATTGCCTTCGTCACGGTAATGCACTTGCAAACCGTCCACTTCCATGAATTGAGATGCGCCTATGGCATATTTTCTCTTCAATTCCTCAACGGGAATATCGTTTTTCCAAAATATAGCAATAGCTAAAGCGACGATACCCAGTAAGGTCAAGAGGGTATATTTTAGGTATTTTAATATGGTTTTCATTTTGCAAGATATTGTAAATCAATGTTTAATGTGCTTGATTGATGTAAAATTATATGGACAAAAAGAATTTGTGCACTATTTTTACTTTCGGCAGGGCGATTGAAATCGCCCTGCCGAATATCGCCATAATGCCTATATACAGAAGTCATGCAACGATATATTATCCTATCAACGATTTATACGCTTCAAAATACCGCGCAATGTATTTGCCAATAATATCAAATTCTAAATTGACTTTATCGCCGACTGTCAAATTCTTAAAATTGGTATGGGCGAAAGTATAAGGAATAATCGCTACCGAAAAAGTGCCATTTGTCGGACTTACTACCGTCAAACTTACGCCGTTGACACATATAGAGCCTTTATCTACGAGCAAATACTGAGGGGTGAAGTTGTAGGCAAAGGTATATCGCCAAGAGCCATCGAGCGTTATAGCTTCGGTACATATACCCGTCATATCCACGTGACCTTGCACGATATGTCCGTCTAACAAAGCCTTGTGCGACATGGCTTTTTCTAAGTTAATACTATCGCCTACCCGCCAATCATTCAAATTGGTTTTGTTCAGCGTTTCTTCAATTGCCGTGACCACATGATACTGAGGGGTCTGTTTCACTACCGTCAGGCACACGCCATTGTGGGCAATACTTTGATCAATTTTTAATTTTTTAGAGATGGAAGATGCAATGGTAAAATGGCAGTTTGTTCCCTCTTTTTCTACTTTTTCGACTGTGCCGAGTGTTTCTATAATGCCTGTGAACATATGAGTAAGTTGTTTTGTATAAATGTAGTTTCGGAAACTGATTTATATTCAAAAAAAATATAAATCAGTTTCCGAAACTACTGAGCTAAAATATTTCTAATTGATTCAAAACCAATATGTTACATTAATTTCCGCGTATCAATTCGATATAGCCATTCAATAATTTAGGTGATAAAACGACACCCGTTACGCGCTCTTCAAAAATTTTGCAGACGTAATAATACGTACCTTCTGCAAGATCATTGCCTTGTAGATTAGAACCTTTCCAATTCAGTTGTGGGTCGGTGGTTTCAAATACCAATTGCCCCCAACGGTTGAATATTTTACATTCTACTTTGTTGATATAGCGGCTATTGATGGGTTTGAAAACATCGTTTTCTTTATCATCATTAGGCGTAAAGGCATTGGGCAATATATAAATCGGACAATTATCCACGCAAACGGTATTTGAGCGACGACTTTCGTTGCCAATAGAATCTACGGCAGTAATGTTGTAGCAACCCGATACTTTATTACCTTCTTTGTGGCGATAGACGACTTCATTTATATCGTTGATAGTAATAATGCGGCGAAACTGCCCCCCCTCAGTATCCGTGTAATAAATATTGTATTTAACGGCATCTTCTGAGCCACGACAGGTCACACGCGGATTAGTCCATTGCAAATTATTGATAATAGAGGCTTCTACTATTTTGCCCGTTGTATCACAATTGTTTGTTACCGTCAAAACAGGTGGGCAAGGCGGCACGGAGTCAATCGGCGTACCACACAAACGCTGCGACAAATTGACCAACGGGCTGGCTATGCCCGCAATACCATAACTACCATTGGCGCGAATATAGTAGCAATATTCTTTTTTATTTATCAAATTGGTATCTCTAAATGTGGTTGAGACAGTATTACCGATGGAATCAAATTGCCCATTGATGCCCGTCGTGCTACGGAAAATATCGTAGCGAAAATTTGACCACGGCACATCTTTTTGCCAACTCACTATATTTGTTCTATCCGTAGAAACAATTCCCGAAAAGTGAGATGTGGCTACGGGCGAAAAACCTAAAAGCGAATCACTTTTGTAATAAAAAGCAATCTTGTAGGCATAAGGATTTTGTACTGTATTCAAATTATTATCAATGAAAACAGTGTCATTTAACCCTGAAAAAGTCGCACTGGTAATGGTTGCATTGGGAATTGGTTGCAAATTGGCTTGTGTGATACCCGTAGCCCGATACACAATATATTTATAGGGTCCAGGGTTCAAAATAGTATCCAAATCCCTTGCAACGGGTTTTGTCCAACGCACCAATATTTGCCCCGTTGTATTGCTGGTTTGCTGCACTGTGGCATTGGTAATCAATGGAATATCGCGCTGCAATTGCACACAAGTTTCGTTTGATGGCAAACTTTCGACTAAGTTGAAAGGATTATTTGAAGCCGTCCGCTTTGCAAAGTGCGCTATTATTCGATAGCAGTAGGTTTTTCCCCGCACTACTGACCTGTCCAAAAATGTGTAGCGACCACCAACGATCTGAAAGGTTGTGTCGAAAGCTAAACGGGTATAGCCTTTACCACCCAAGCCTGTTGTGCAAGTATCGAGAGGGAACAAATTGCTACCCTCGCGCCGCCATACCGAAAAGGCGTAGAAATAGCGGTCACTGGCGTTTTCGCAAAAATAAGGTTTTTGCCAACTTACAGTGGCTTGCCCCGTTCCTGCGTTAGATACGACCCGAACATCTTCTGGTGGAGGACCCACTATTTTTATTTGCACCGTTTTTAAATCTACGAGACCTTCAGTGTCAAAGAAATTATCAACCGCTTTAAAGACCACCGTGTAAGGATATTCTGAGATATGGTCGCAGGTAGTTTGCCAACGGAAAGTATCTACAATAGGTGGCGTTTTAAATATATTAGTGCCACCCGTACCCACAAAAGTTGCCTTGCTATCTTTCACTGAAAAGGGACCTCCTAACGCCGACAGGCTTACCCTTTGCCCTACGTTAGGGTCAGTTGCACGGACGGCAAATTTTACTTCTCTGCCCGCAATAACGCATATTTTTTCGATGGTTTGAACCACAGGTGGATCATTTTGGCAGTCCTCAATCAAAATTTGCATATCTCGGATAGTCGTATCTATCGGCGTACCCAAGCGATAAGAAATAATCAGAAAAGCAACATTGTATTCACCTTTTTGTCGCGGTGCGTTCCAAAGAAATTCTCCCGTGATTTCGTTCAAAAAAATATTATTCGGTTGTGGTCCTCCTCTCGGTAGGGCATTGGGGAAATCATATAAAGGGACTGGGCTATTAGCGTCTTGCAAAGGCGTAGTAATTCGGAAAGCCAGACTATCTCCATCAACATCATAAGCATTAAGAGAATGTTTGAATGGTTTACCTACACAGCCTTTGTCAACAGGGGGTTGTAAGATACGAGGCGTATTATTGTAGCCTTGAAAATTAGAATTCAAAAACGTAAACGTCGTTTGAATATAAAATGGTATATTGTCTGACGCGGGCCAATTCACGTTCAAAATACCCCCATTCCTATTTGGGTCAATCATACCAACACGATATGTACCCCGCCCAGAATAGGTATGAATGCCCACGTAGATATTGTATTTTATATCGCCTGACAGTATTTCACCATCTCCATTAGGTCCATTTGTACGCTTGATACTATCAAGGCTACCATCACCCCATGTGATTTCCTGAATTTTTCTATCCGCTTGTACGCTACTGGCTTTTGTGTAAGTGTAAACGGTAGCGCGAATAGTCAGAGGACCAATTTGCTCAATGACAATTTCGCCCGCACGATTGTGTGTTGCAAAAGTTTTTTCATGGTTTAGGATAAACACGATGAAAAAAAGTAAAACGTGTTTAAATATTTTCATATATCGTAGATTTTAAAACGAAGCATAAGATAGTGGTATCTTATAAAAAACGATAATTGTGTAAGTGAAGTTGTGTTTTTAGTGCTTAAAAAACAAATATAAAATAAGTAGTTATGAGTTGCAAATACTGAGGGGGTGCTCTTCTAAAAATTTTAGACCCCACAATATCGTACAATATTAATTATAAGTCTTACTTTTGCCCTACATAATAAATGAATAACCAATTAATTTTCAATCAATGGAAGAATTGTTAAAAAGCCAAACCGAACTAACCCATGCGGTAGATTCGGTTTGGGTCGCTATTTGTGCGGCTTTGATATTTCAAATGGAAGGCGGCTTCGCCTTATTAGAAGCGGGCTTCATCCGCTCCAAAAACTCAATCAGTATTGTTGCAAAAGTTATGATTGACATCATGTTTGGTGGCATTGCTTTTTACGCCTTAGGCTTTGGTATTGCTTATGGAGCATCAAACGGTTGGTTTGCATTTGATATGGGTATTCCTACCCGTGACTTGGGTTTGGGATTAACTATATCAAATTCCTTATTCTGGTTTATTCAGTTGGGTTTTGCGATTGCTGCCATTTCAATCGTATCAGGTGCGGTAACAGAGCGTATGAAAATGTGGGCATATACGGTATTTGTGGTCATTTTCTGCGCTATTATGTATCCTTTGGCTGCCAATTGGGTATGGAACCCAAACGGTTGGTTGGCACAAATGAAGTTTAATGACTTCGCAGGCTCGGCTGCCGTACACGCTATGGGTGGTTTTGCAGCTTTGGCAGGAGCAATGGTTTTAGGTCCGCGTATCGGCAAGTACAACGCCGACGGGTCAGCTAATGCGATACCTGG
>JAYVKQ010000296.1:0-4016 GCA_043768285.1 Saprospiraceae bacterium
TCTAAAAGCCTAATAATCAATAACTTAGTTTACTCTAAGGCTACTCAAGAAAAAAAATAATTAATTGATTATCAATTAGTTATATCGCAATCAGTTCAATATAAAAAAACCTGTAAGACTTTAATATTCTTACAGGTTTTTACTTTTTTGTAAAACAATATTATAATTAAAAATTAAAAACAACTATGAAAGGAATTATCCTCGCGGGTGGCTTGGGCACGCGCTTATACCCCCTAACATTGGCTGTGAGCAAACAAATGATGCCCATCTACGACAAGCCTATGATTTACTATCCCCTCAGTACCTTGATGCAAGCGGGCATCCGCGACATCTTGATTATCTCCACGCCTTATGATTTACCGAATTTTGAAAAACTGTTTGGGACGGGCGAAGAATTGGGTATGAACTTTAACTATATCGTGCAACACGACCCCAACGGACTGGCGCAAGCTTTCGTTTTGGGTGAGCAGTTTGTCGGGAATAGTAGTGCTGCACTCGTTTTGGGTGATAATATTTTCTATGGCGTAGGCTTAGGCAAGCAGTTACACAAGTGTAGCGACCCAAGCGGTGGTATTGTTTTCGCCTACCAAGTGGCTGACCCTGAACGCTATGGTGTTGTCGAATTTGATAAAAGTTTTAAGGCACTGTCCATTGAAGAAAAACCTGCCAAACCTAAGTCCAATTACGCCGTGCCTGGTCTATATTTTTATGATAATACCGTCATTGACGTAGCTAAAAACCTGCAACCTTCTGCGCGTGGCGAGTACGAAATTACGGACGTAAATAAATGGTATTTAGAGCGCGGGCTATTGAAAGTCAATGTGTTAGAGCGTGGCACAGCTTGGTTGGATACGGGCACACACGCCTCCCTTTTGCAAGCAGGACAATTCATACAAGTCATAGAAGAACGTCAAGGATTGAAGATAGGTTGTATCGAAGAAATAGCGTGGGAAAATGGCTTTATTGACGATGCTCAATTGGAAAAGCTGGGACATAAATACATCAAAAGTGGCTATGGTGAATATCTATTGCGCCTTTTGAATAAAATGTAAAAATTATTACCCCCTCAGTATTTTATGCTATTAATCCCGAAACCCTAAGCGACTTGAAGCCGCTTAGGGTTTTTAAATTTACATATACTATAAATAAAACTATCAAATTTACCCTAATTCAATTATAACAATTTATTGCATATCTTATTAAAAATATCTATATTTGTGTCCTGTAAATATATAAAACAGTCTAATCTGTAAAGAGAGAAAAACCAGACAAAAACATTTGTAACCCATTAAAAAAAAACAGACATGCAAACCTTTCTTACATGTATTATATTGGCAGTAATGCCATTATACGCTTTTAGCCAATCAGACAGTTTGACAAACCACGTAACATCGGCAATGAGTTTTACCGTTGAAAACGATGTTTTACTACCTACCCATACCGATAGGTACTACACAAATGGCTTCGAAGTAGCATATTTTACAACCAAATCCATTCTCAATAACCGCCTATCTAAATTATTGACAAAACCCAACGGGCAGCGTGTGGTAGGGCTAATTGCGACGGCACAAATGTACACGCCATCTTCTATTTTAACAGAACATAACACGCTATTAGAAACAAAAAAAATGATTGACCGCCCTTACGCTGGGCTAATGACTTTAGGATTGCGGTACGAGTTTAACGACCCTGCCACAATGACCCGCGTCACGACCACATACAGCGCGGGCGTGGTAGGCAAAGCTGCGCAACAAGAACACGTCCAGATTTTTTTTCACAAGTTAATGAATCGCCCTCTACCCAATTGGGAAAATCAACTGCCTACTGATATTGCCCTAAACCTAAACTTTAGGCTCGACAAACGAATATTGCGTTTCTGCGATTACAGCGAAGTAATGGGCTATATGGTTGCCAATGTCGGCACATTGTCCAATGCCGTAAAAGTGGGAAGTACTTTAAAAATAGGTATTTTCCCCGATTTTTTCAAAGGTTCACTCCATCAAAAAAGTGAGATGTCATTCTTTTTCTCGCCAAACCTCTGTTTTTATTACGACAATGCGTTGCTCGAAGGTGGCATTTTTACGCGCTCTAACCATCGTTTTCAATACGCTATCCTCCGCGAATCTATGAAACACTATTATTATGAGCTATCTTTCGGAGCAACTTTGAATATTAAAAAAGTAAAAATTCTATATACCCAAAACCTAAGAAGTGCCGAGTTTGATACAGCAAAGACCATGTATTGGGGCGGCTTATCAGTTTTGGTGCCGATATAAATTGATTTATCAAAAACCGATTTTAGACTGTTTGGGAAACGTTAGAGGCATATTACACAGTCTATCACCCCCCTCAGTATTTTTACAAAAAAAACGATTAGAATTACAGCCATTCAAAGACTTTTCATAGTTTTGTTTTATTACATCATTTATAAATAAAATCTATGAAAACCACACTAACCGCCCTCTTTTGCGCTGTTACCATCGCCCTATTTGCCCAACAAATACCACTGCCCGAACACCCGCGCCCCGATTTTGAACGCGCCCAATGGCTCAATCTGAATGGCACTTGGGATTTTGAATTTGACAGCCTACAAGTCGGTGTAGATAGAAATTGGCATCAAGGCAAAACGGCTTTTTCTAAAAAAATAAACGTGCCTTTTCCGTGGGGGTCTGCGCTATCGGGCGTGAAAGATGAAGCGGATTTTGCTTGGTACAAACGCACCGTCACGATACCGAAATCGTGGTCAAATCAGCGTGTTTTCCTCACAATTGGCGCATCCGATTGGGAAACTTCGGTGTGGTTAGATGGTGTTTTGGTCGGCAGACACCAAGGCGGCTATACCCCTTTTTCATTCGATTTATCTACTCACGCAAAATACGATACCCCTCAGTATTTGGTCATACGCGTGGATGATAAACGCCGCGATTTTACGCTCTATGGCAAGCAAGGCTACGGCAATGCACGGGGCATTTGGCAAACCATCTACCTCGAAGCAAGGGGCAAAAACTATATAGATGCCCTACATTTTTCGCCTGATATTGACAAAAACAAGGTAAAAGCGGAGGTATATTTGAATGATGCATTGGCTAACAATACCGATATTCAGTTCGTCATAAAAACACCCAACGGCGATATTGTTACAAAACAATCTTTTCCTAAAAATAGGGATAAAACGGCTTTTGAAATAGATATTCCCAACCCGCGTTTGTGGACATTGGAAGACCCTTTTTTATATGAAGTGACCGTGCGTATCAACGACGATGTAGTGAAATCGTACTTCGGTATGCGCAAAATATCTGTCGTCAATTTGCCCAATACTACTTACCCTTATATCGCCCTCAACAATCAACCCGTATATCTACAATTGACGCTCGACCAATCCTATCATCCCGAAGGGTTTTATACTTTTCCGACAGATGAATTTATGAAAAATGAAATCAAACTCTGTAAAGATATTGGCTTGAATGGCTTGCGCACACATATCAAAATTGACATACCCCGCAAGCTCTATTGGGCTGATAAATTGGGGCTTTTAATCATGTCCGATTTGCCCAATTCGTGGGGCGAACCTGACGAACACGCCCAAGCCGAAAGCGAGCGCACCCTCCGCGAATTGATAAAAAGAGACTTCAATCACCCCGCTATTTTCTCATGGATTGTGTTTAATGAAACGTGGGGATTGACCACAAAAGTGCTTGAAAATGGTAAAAACAACTCAAAATACCTACCCAAAACCCAAAATTGGGTGGCTTCGATGTACTATCTGGCAAAGTCGCTCGACCCTACGCGATTGGTAGAAGACAACTCTATTTGCTGCGGACGCGGGCATACCGAAACCGACATTAACTCATGGCACGAATACCTGCCCGGTTGGGGTTGGGAAGAGCATTTGAAAATGATTGATACGAAGACTTTTGAAGGGAGCGAATTTCATTTTGAAAAAGGTTTTAAACAAGGCAATCAACCAAATATCAACTCCGAATGTGGCAATGTTTGGGGCTACGATGGCAGCACTG
>JAYVKQ010000297.1:0-3184 GCA_043768285.1 Saprospiraceae bacterium
TCAACTATAATCTATCAACTATAATCTATCAACTATAATCTATCAACTATAATCTATCAACTATAATCTATCAACTATAATCTATCAAGTTGCCCACGCCTTATCCCCCTTTTTATAAGGAAACGCGCCATCGTAGCGACCCGGCACTGGCTCATAGCGCAAGGCTTGAGTGCAGCCAATTTCGGAGGTAAAGAAACCGAACACCGTCAATTCCTTCGCTAATCGCCAAAAGCGGGATTTTGAGGCTTCGGCAGCCTTCACCATTTCGACGCGTTGCTCGTCAGTTACTTCGGCAAACGATTTACTGAATTTGGATTTTGTATCGGCTTCGAGTTGGTCTAAGCCTTCCGTGAAAGCATCTTGGTCTTTCTTTTCGTAGCAATCCGCAATCATTTTTTTGATAAAAGCGGGTACACCTGCGGCTTTTGCGCCTGGCGTATCAGTGGTTGGAATGATGGTTTCGCATAACTCCGCTAACACCGCGTCTTGTGCGACATTCATATAGAACGCCTTATTATATACAGCGGGCGTATCCCATGCTTTCAAGATATTGGGCAATGCCAATGAGCCACCCATGATTAAAGCCGCTTTTTTAATGGCTTCTCTACGCGATAGTGTCATTTTTAAAAGTATTTTGAAGTATGAAGTATAGAGTATAAAGTATGAAGTATTTTTCAAAATACTTCATACTTTATACTTCATACTTCATACTTGTTATTACAATATTTTTCTTAAATTTTTATAACTAATACCCACGTCTGCTACCGAGCCGCTTGGGGTATAATGTTCTAATTCAACAATCCAATATTTCATGCCGCCTTTTTTCTGATTGGCTATGACTTGTTTGAAATCCACAATGCCATGACCGACTATCGCCGATTCGTCCTTACTTTGGTGAGCCAAATCCTTGATATGCGAAAGTTCAAAACGACCTGGATAGAGATTAAACCAATCTACGGGGTTGTATTTGCCGCGCACGACCCAGCACATATCCATTTCGAAGGTTACTAACTTAGGGTCTGTATTATCCAACAACATTTTATACATCGGTGCGTCATCTATACGCGTATCAAACTCGAAAGCGTGGTTGTGGTAGCCATAGCGGATACCTTGCTTTTTGGTATATTCGCCTGCTTTGTTGAAAGCTTCACACAATATTTTTACGCCTTCTTTATTGCGGTCTTCGTCTGCCATATACGGGCAAATGATGTATTTTTGACCCATTATTAAGGCAGCATCAACGGCTTTTTTGAAGTCATCAGGTAGTTGATTACCCGCTTCTTTGTATTGCTTGACTGTAATCATTTGGTGACTACTTTTCATGCTGATACCCATATCTGCCATCGTTTTTTTCAACTCTGCCGCAGGGATGCCAAACCAGCCACCGTTTGCAAAACCGAAGCCTTCTACAAATTTGTAGCCATGTTGGGCTACGCTTTTCAAAGTACCTTTCGCATCTTTTGACATCGCATCGCGCACACTCCACAACTGCAAACCAATGGGCGTGGATTTGTCAGCAAAAAACAAGGAGGAGGGTAAAATAGCGGCTGCCGCAAGTGAGGCAGACGATTGTAAGAATTCTCTACGCTTCATATTATTTTTTTTTAACAGAGGAAATCAAAATTAAATTTTGTAATTGTTGAATACAGGGTTAAAAGTATTTTATAAATTTGAGATTGCCAAATTAATTTTTTACTTATTGTATGAAGGACACTAATTTAGGATGAACGGCTAAATGTATTGATTGGGACAGCTTACCCCCTCAGTATTTTCACATTAACTTTTAATAAAATACGAATAAAAAAGGTGTGTTAAAATTTTTGCAAATGTGAAACAAGACGCATACATTTGTACCGTATTTAAAATTACTAATAACGAGAAATTCTACAACTATAAGGTATAAAGAGAGGTTTCATCTTCATCTTCATCTCGTTCTGACCTTTAATTTAAAAGCAACGTTTTGTGAAAATGTCCTCATTTTTGCAATAAGTGATTTGTATGCCGTTGATATACAAGCATATGCTCGTATGTGCGACTATTTTTTTATTCATTTTAAACACTATTATAATATGTATCCAAAAGTTGCTTTGGTTTTCGCTACGTGTATTTGTCTGTCTTTTTCTTTTTTCGCTCAATCGCCTGTGGTGGAGTGGGCTAAGACGTATGGGGGGAGCAAACAGGATTATCCTTCTGATATACAGTTGACGCTTGATAATAAATATATTATAGCAGGTAGTACTGATTCTGATGATTTTGATATTACCACAAATCGTGGTGGTGATGATGTATGGGTAGTTAAGTTAGATGAAAATGGTAGAATATTATGGCAAAAAACATACGGCGGCACAGGGCATGAAGGCGCAACAGCCATAAGACCAACCAGAGATGGCGGCTTTATGCTATTAGGTGTGACGAACTCTACCGATGGTGACTTTGTAGCTAACAAAGGGGAATTAGATATTTTTTTTACTAAATTAGATAGTATTGGCAATGTTAAATGGACAAAAATATATGGTGGTAATAAAGATGATTACGGCGGCAGTTTTTTTGAAACAGAAACAGGAGAATTCGTAATAAGTATAAATTCAGTATCAGATAGTTTGGATTTTAATATAAATTATGGCGACAGTGATATATGGGTGATGAAAACATCAGCCAAAGGCGATATGATTTGGAAAAAGCATTTTGGGGGGAGTCGTTATGATTTTGCAGGAGAAGTAATTAAAGTAGAGAACGGCAAATATCTTTTGACAGGAATCACGGGCTCTACAGATAAAGATATGATTGACCATAAAGGATGGATTGCAAGTAAAGGTGATGTTTGGATAAAATTGGATACTGCTGGCAATACAATCTGGCATAAGACATATGGATATGAGCCTTTTGGCATTTTTGCAGGTATCAAAGCTGTAAAGGCAGAAGCAAATGGATATGTAGGTGCAGGGATTTGCTCTACATTTGGTAATGTGGAAGGGCATTTTGAAGTTGAAATGTTTGTTGTGAAATTAAGTACCAACGGTGAACTCTTGTGGCAAAAAATGATTGGCGGCACAGAGGTTGACTACGCAAGCGATATTGAAATATTATCAGATGGTAGCTATGTCATTTTAGGGACTACTGAATCCAATGCTACTGGAGATATATCTGTAAGTTATGGATTACGCGATTATTGGGTGGTTAAATT
>JAYVKQ010000298.1:0-3880 GCA_043768285.1 Saprospiraceae bacterium
ACTAAAAATGTTTCGTGCGTAGGTTTAGTAAACGGAAAATTATTTTTTTTTGAAAAAAAAATAATTTTCCGTTTACTAAACCTTTGTCGAGAAGCATTGTAAATTATTGAAAATCAATACTTTATTTTTAAAACAAAATCTTTTGAATACTAATGATTCATAATTCTTCATTCCCTTATAAATGCTTCAAATGAAATGCCACCAATGGGTCAATCGGTTTTTGAATAACTGTGCCTAAGTGCATATCATTTTCTTCTAAACACATTTTTAATATATCTTTAAAATGATAGGCAATTGAGCCTACAAAACTGACAGGCAAACGGTGACAACCTTCATACTTTATAATATGTCTATCAATCAGTTCCGTAAATGCCTCAGCTACCAATTTTTGGATATATAAATGATTACGGTTAGCAGAATAAAACGTTGCAAAAGAAGCCAAATAGACATTTGGCGCAGTGCCATATATTTTATTTAAAACAGCCCGTTTGTCGCTACCATATTTTTCAATCACTTTTGCCTCAATATCATCAGGCAACTCACGGTAAAACCACGCTTTTATCAACAGTTTGCCCAGATGCGAACCACTGCCTTCATCGCCGAGTAAGTAGCCCATATTCATCACGTTGTCCGTTATATCTTTCCCATCATATAGGCAGGTGTTTGACCCCGTACCGATGATACACGCTATACCCGCTTCTTCGCCACAAGCGGCCCTTGCCGAAGCCAATAGGTCATGCTCAACTTCCACTTTTGCATTGGGAAAGACCGCCGAAATACCACGATTGACTATATCGCAGCGCATTTTATCGGAGCAACCTGCACCGTAGTAGCATATATACTTCGCCTGTTCAGTCGGTAGGTTATTCACCAATTCGCGCTTTAATAGGCTTTCGATATGCTTTTCATCATGGAAAAAGGGGTTGAACCCCGTGGTAGAATGTAGTTCTCGTGAACCATCGGGATAGACCACTTCCCAATCCGCTTTGGTGGAGCCACCATCAACTATGATAATCATTGTTTCCCCTTATTTAAACGGTGGCACGACTTCGATAGCCGTGCCACCGTTATTACTTTTTTAATGAGTGGCAAAGGTAGTGTAAAAGTTACACTAAGTAAAAAGGAATGATGAGAAAAAATTACCCCCTCAGTATTTTTAAGAATTTAGCCCCAAAAGGATTTGGTTTTCCATATATTTACATTATTTTTGTAAAAAAAAAATAGGACATGGCTGCAGCACAGGCATACTTGGAAAAAAAAGAAATAACAAAACGCACTATCACATTAGAAAAATTTTTAGAGCGTTATTCAAACCGTGAAGACCCATTCAAATATGAGTGGCGCAAGGGAACTATTGAAAAAAAACAGCGCAGTATGAACCGAGACCAATTTTATATTTATCAAAACCTACTCAATACTTTCATAAGAACACAAGCCTTTGCTCAGAAAGGTATGTTGATGTGTGAAGTTGATATGTATTTACCAACTTATGATAGAACCCGAAGAGCTGATATTGCTTACCTTACGAGCACACAAATGGCACAATCGCGTGACAACAAACCCTCTATTTGCCCTTTCGTCATTGAAGTTATTTCTAAAAATGACCAAATAAATGAAGTATCTGCCAAAATTATTGAATATTTTGAAAACGGTATTGAACTTGTATGGGTCATCTCACCAAAAGTAAAAAAGGTAGAGGTTTATACTTCTGTTAAAGATGTGACTATTTGTTTTGGTAAAGATATATGCTCTGCATTTCCTGTTTTACCTGATTTTAATATTTCGGTTAATGCTTTATTTAGCTGATAGCTATCATACATACCCTTTTGCCTGCAAATTAAACAACTCCGCATATTTCCCTCCCTGCACCATCAACTCCGCGTGCGTACCCAACTCGCGCAATTCTCCATTTTCTAAAAATAAAATCCTATCTGCCATACGGACGGTAGAAAAGCGGTGCGAAATCAAGACCGCCATTTTGCCCTTTGTCAAATCGGCGAAACGGACAAAGACATCATGTTCGGCGCGGGCATCGAGGGCGGCGGTGGGTTCATCTAATATCAGCAATTGGGCATCGCGCATATAAGCACGAGCGAGGGCGATTTTTTGCCACTGCCCACCACTCAAATCCACGCCATTGCCAAAACGTTTACCGAGCATTTGTTGATATTTGTCGGGTAGAGTTTCAATCACACTATCGGCAAGGCTTTTTTGGGCGGCAGTTTCTATGCGCGGTTCGTCTTTGCGTTGGGTGATATTGCCAATCGCAATATTTTCAGAAGCCACCATTTGGAAGCGGATAAAATCTTGAAAAATAATGCTCACCATTTCGCGCAATTGGTGCGCATCGTAATCACTAAGCGGAATACCTTCGAGTTTTATCACCCCCTCAGTAGGTTCGTATAGTCGAGCTAATAATTTAACAATTGTGGTTTTTCCCGCACCATTTTCACCCACTAAAGCCAATTTTTCACCAGCCCGTAGATGAAAAGTTAGATTACGAACAGCATATTTTTCAGAATTTGGATATTTAAAACTCACATTTTCAAACCTAAAACCATCTTTAATAACACGTGGCACTACCTTTTTGCCGCTTTCGGGCATCAAGGGTTGTAGGTTTAAAAAATCGAAATAATCTTGAAGATATAAGGCAGATTCGGCGATACGTGAAAAGCGCAACATGATACTTTGCAGCATACCGCGCATCCGTTCAAATGCCCCCGCAAGGAAAGTCATTGTACCGAGCGAGATAATACTTGTGATGGTTTGAGCGATAACAAAAATATAGGCAGCATAATAAGCTAAAGTACCCAAAATATTTAAAAGAGTACCTGTAAGAGCTCTTTTTATCACAATTGCCTTGTTTTCTTCATAATATTTATCCGAAATGCCTTTAAATCGGTCTGCCAAAAAATCGGCTAATCCGAATATTTTGACCTCTTTTGCTGTTTCGTCACTCGCGCCGATGAAGCGTAGATAATCCAATTCGCGGCGTTGCGGTGTCCAACCGAGCGTGAGGGCATATACCCGTTGGTTGAAATGCAACTCGCCAAATAAGGCGGGAATGACCGCAACAATCAATATCAAAATCAGCCAAGGGTTGAAAAACACAAGACCCGCACCTAATATCAAAACCGTGATAATGTCTTGACATTGTTCAAAAACTTGGGTCATCAAAACGGTTCTGCCCGTGGTTTGACGGCGCGCGCGTTCTAATTTATCATAAAATTCAGGATTTTCAAATTGGTATAAATCCAGCGTGGCAGCGTGTTTGATAATTTCAATACTGGATTGATTTGAAAATAAATCGCCTAAAAGACTTTCTGTCAAGGCAATACCGCGCCCGATAATTTCAGATAAAACGATAACACCCAACTCTAAAGCCACCAACGACCACAAGCGCACCCCCTCAGTATTGGAGAGCGATTGGGTGATTAATTGATAAAGTGATTGCGTTATTGAGTGATTTGCGCCTTGATTAAGTTGCACCAAACGCACCACTTCATCTACGATTTCTTTACCAATATAAAGGGTAATCAAAGGAATGGTTGAACGCAGCAAGCGCAGCACAATATTAGCCAACATCAAGCGACTATTGACTTGCCATATCAAGCGAAAAAGTTGCGGAACGTTTTTGAGGGCAGCAAATTGCGTTTTTAATTGAGACATATATTTGATATTATAGATATAGTGAGATACGTGGATATTATATTGATAATCAATATTTTGCAAAACAATATCTCTATGTTATAATACCAAATATCGTTTGATTGTTGCAGATATGTTTCTACAAATGTAGATGATTTGATAGAAAGTACAAAATCCATTTACTATAAATTACACAGAGTTGAGACAGAGAAGGCACAGAGTTTTTTATATT
>JAYVKQ010000299.1:0-15458 GCA_043768285.1 Saprospiraceae bacterium
TGGCTCTTTGACAATTTTAGCGGAGATTACATTTACGAAATCTTAAAGATTTCGTAAATGTTTGTAAATCAACATTTTGTAAATAAAATATTGGAGCAAATTTTTAATACCCGCTAAAATTGTCAAAGAGCCATATTTTTAGAGCAATACACTACATGATAGCGCGTTTTCGGACACTCTTAGATTTTATGCTGCACGGCAATTTTTTCATTGCGCTGTGTGCTGTTGCAATGGTATTGCAAACCAACTATCTGCGCGAATTTCAAGTAGCGGGTAGTGCTTTGTTGATTTTTATCTATGCGGCAACCTTTTTTTTATATAATATTCACAAATACATATCCATTTATCTGCGCCCAGACCTGCTTGATAATCAACGCTTTAAGCAATTTAAACGCTTTGATATACCCCTCAGTATTTTGACCTATATGGCAGCCATGTTGAGCTTCGATACCTATATGACGCTGGGCATGGATGTCAAAAGAGTGGTTTTATATTATGCTTTGGGAGCTTCGTTTTATGTCATTCCTTATATCAAAGGTAAGCGCATACGCGATGTTTATTTTATAAAAAATATCTGGATTGGTGGCATATGGGCGTGTATGGTCGTGGCTTTACCCGCTATCGCTTTGGGCAGAGATTGGTGGGCAACGGATACTGTTTTGATGTTGGAAAAATTTTTCTTCGTATTTGCCTTAACTATTGCTTTTGATATACGAGACATAGAAATTGATAGGGGAAAAAATATCAAGACCATACCCCTCAGTATGGGCATAGAAAAAGCCAAGCGCGTAGCCTATATTGCCTTGATTTGTTCTTTTTTAATGGCGTTTATTTTATTCTATTTTCAAAATTATAGCTTAGAAACATTGTTAAAAATGCTCATTTCGCTACTGATTACTGCCTTTTTTATAAAAAAAACGGACAATATGCGCGGTGATGATTTCTATTATTTTTGTATAGATGGTTTGATGATTTTGCAAACGTGCATTGTGCTATTATAATATTTTACCACATAAGACACATACCACAAAAAGCTGTCATTGCGAGCGCAGCGAAGCAATCTGTTACCATACTTGAAATACCAAAACGTTTAGAATATCGAGAAGTGGGACAGATTGCTTCGTCGTCCCTCCTCGCAATGACAGCTTTTGGGAATGTTTGAACAAGTCGGATTAAAAACCAAAACCTATTGAAACGCCCACCCGCGCCGTCATACCAAAATAAGAAGGCTTGCGATTAGCAACCAAAGCATCCGTGATTTTATAGCCCGTTTTGTTCCAAACTTCGCTATTGCCGCCGTTAAATTTATTATAAGTGGCACCCAGCCCCGCATATACATCCACGCCATACTTTTTCAAAATCATGATGCCACCATTGACCATTAAACTATATTGCCTTGCCGTGGGTGCAAAGGATTTTATGGATTTTTTACTATCCGATGTTGTCATCACTTCCGAATTGAAGGGTGTAAAAGTGCGCTGATTGTAGCCCACCAACAAGCCAGTATATATCTTTTTTGTCTTGCCGCTACCGTATCTATTTGCGCCTTTGTAGGTAATATGCGTAGCAAAACCCTTGAAATGGTGCTCTGGCACGTCTTTTACGCCTTTCATAGTGAGGTCAAAATAACTTTCTTTTTTATCCAATATTTGAAGATAGGATACTTCAACAAGCGTGTTGCGCATACCATAATTTACAACGCCACCGTAGCTTTTTGAGAACAAAGGCACAACAGGCACACCAATGAAAAAGTGGGTTTCGCGTGCCATTTTTTTGCGTTCAACTGCCAATTTCTCTTGCTCTACGCGGCGTTCTTCGGCGATTTTTCTACCATCAATTTCTTGCTTATCTTTACAGTCTTCCGACTTCTTTTTATATTCTTTTGCTTTGCCTGCATTGCCAAAATAGGTATATTCATCCGATGCTCTATTAAAGGCTTCGCATTGGCTTGGAAATAATTTTGCCGCCCATTTATCTAATACCATTGGACCAAAAGTGCCTTTGTTACCGTCCAAAGATTTGGCAAGTTTCAAGGCTTCGTCAAGCATTTGGCGGTCATCTTTACCTTCTTCGATGGCTATTTTAAACCACGCTTTAGCCAATTCGCCGTTTTGCTTGCGTTTGTCGGCGGCGGGTTCTTTAGACGCATCCGTGGCATATTTGGCGAGAAATAAGGCAGCTTTCGCGCAAACATTGGTTTTTTCAACAGCTACTGGAATTTTTTCCAAACCGATTTTGAAATAATTCGCTGCGGTGGCATAATTCGGTTGGGCATTGTCTTTAATAATTTTCTTTTGGTCTTCTGACAAAAACTCATATTGCTCCATCATTGCCAACGCCCAATCCAGCATTTCTTTATCTGATTGCTTATTTTTTAGTTTCTCTGTCAGCAATTTATTATAGGCATTTAATTTTACATAATTGTTTGTATATGAAGACTTTACGCTTTTTTGTAAAAGAATTATTCCTTCATTAATCTTATTGTTACCGATAAGTAAATCGCCATACGTGCCATAAAACTCAGACTGTGTACCCGCAAAATCTTTATAATTTAAAACAAAAGCCTTATCAACTAATGTAAATTTTATAGGAAAAATCGTTTCGCCATATATCGTCATATCGCTTTCAATTTCCTTAAAAATTGCCATACAATCCTTATTGCGCCCCTTTGCGCCATAGGCATAGCCCAATTTATAGCGCGTCAGAGTTTTGAAATACCGCGCGGCGCGTGTCTCATCGGCAGTGCCACCCATTTTGGCTTTATCTAATAGGGCAACAGCGTTATTATGAAGTGTTTCAACCTCTTTCACATTTTGGTCTGTGATATTGAGGTTGTTAAAATTTTTGCTGTATTCTTTCAAACCATTGTAGGCATCAATACCTTTGGCAAGTGCTTCCTTAGCGGATTGCGCTTGAAGTGTAGCAAAAAAAGAGCAAGATAAAAAGAGGAAAAAAATAGATAATAGTCTCATTTTAATTGTATATCGTTGTGGTGAATAGGCATATCAGTAATTCCGTATTTAGAAATAAAAGGGACTTGTTCGTTAATTTTCATATCGGAAGGGCGATTGAAATCGCCCGCTATTGATGGATTTTTCATGGTCAATATCAATAGGGGGCGATTTCAATCGCCCTTCGGATGCCACCACAATGTCTATATACGGAATTACTGAATAATCAATAATCTTTTAATTCATCTTCTGATAACTTCGGAAATCTCTGAAATAAACATTTTGACACTACGTGTCAGCGCGAATAGTTCAAAATCGTGGTTATTATAAACATTTTTACACTACGTGTCATTTACATTTTAGCAGTTTTCTATGACTCGTAGAGTCAAAATGTTTATAATAACCACGATTTCAAGCAATTCCTACAGACACGTAGTGTCAAAATGTTTATTTCAGAGATTTCCGAAGTTATCAGCATCATTATAAAAATCAAATGTCAAGCCGTTTTTCACATAACAAGCACCCCCTCAGTATTTAAGCCGTTTTTTTCTTAATTTTGCATTGAAAAGTGCATTGAACCGTTAATGTAGTGTCGAATTCATTCGACACCCGCGCCATGTGCCGAATGAATTCGGCACTACTTAAAGACCACACAATATATCCGCCATGCAAGCCACCATATATCAACCTAAAAATAAAATACGCCTCGTCACGGCGGCTTCGCTCTTTGATGGGCACGATGCCGCTATCAATATCATGCGCCGCATATTGCAAACGTCGGGCGCGGAAATTATCCATTTGGGGCATAACCGTAGTGCCGAAGAAATTGTGAATACTGCCATACAAGAGGATGTGCAAGGTATTGCCATCACGAGCTATCAAGGCGGACATATCGAGTTTTTTAAATATGCCTACGATTTGCTCAAAGCGCGCGGGGCAGGGCATATCAAAATTGTGGGCGGCGGCGGCGGTACGATATTGCCGAGTGAGATTGAGGAGCTACGCCGATATGGGATTGCGCGGATATATTCGCCTGATGATGGTCGCGCAATGGGCTTGCAAGGTATGATAAATGAGGTTCTGGAAATTTGCGATTTCCCAATTGGTCAGACGTTGAATGGTGAGGTGAAAAAATTGGATAAAAACAATCATGGGGCTATTGCGAGGCTTATATCTGCGGTTGAAAATTATCCCGAACACAGCGACTCATGGTTGACCGAACTGAAAGTAAGTAACCAAAACAATACTAAAAAAACGCCCATTTTGGGTATTACTGGCACAGGTGGGGCGGGTAAATCGAGCCTTGTTGATGAATTGGTGCGCCGTTTTTTGATGGATAACGATACGACCACAATTGCCATTATTTCTGTTGACCCTTCCAAACGCAAAACAGGTGGGGCATTGTTAGGCGATAGAATACGGATGAACGCTATAAACAACAATCGCGTCTATATGCGCTCATTGGCAACGCGGCAATCCAACCTTGCGCTATCCAAACACGTTCAATCTGCCCTCGATATACTGAGGGGGGCCCATTTTGACTTGATTATTTTAGAAACATCGGGTATTGGGCAATCGGATACCGAAATTATTGACCATTCCGATGTGTCACTCTACGTGATGACACCCGAATATGGCGCAGCAAGCCAGTTGGAAAAAATTGATATGCTCGATTTTGCGGATATTATTGCCATCAATAAATTTGACAAACGCGGTGCGCTCGACGCCCTCCGAGATGTGAAAAAGCAATACCAACGCAATCACAATTTGTGGGATACAGCACCTGACGAAATGCCTGTTTTCGGCACACAAGCTGCCCAATTTAATGACGTAGGTATGAATAGATTGTATGCCACATTGCTGCAAACTATTTACGAAAAAACGCAAACAGCCTTTGAGACCAAAACATTTAAGCAATACCAAACGGCGAAAGATTTGCCTGAAAAGACATATATTATTCCACCGTCACGCACGCGCTATTTGAGTGAAATATCTGAAACTTGTCGCGCTTATGATGCGTGGGTAGCCAAACAATCAGATATTGCACGGCAATTGTTTTCTATACAGAATACGATACAAAGCATTGATAATCAATATTTTATAGAAAATAAAGACGAGATACTGAGGGGTATAAAAAAACTCTATACCGAAACAGAATTGCAATTGGATGGTCAATGTAAAAAAATATTGGATACATGGGAGGATAAGCAAAAACGATATGGGGCAGATACATTTACCTATCAAGTGCGGGGTAAAGACGTGGCTGTGCCAGCCGTGCGCATGACTTTATCGGGCAATAAAATTCGCCGCGTGGTGCTGCCCAAATTTAAGGATTGGGGTGAGATATTGACATGGGTATTGAAAGAAAATGTGCCAGGCGAGTTCCCCTATGCGGCGGGTGTTTTTCCATTCAAACGTGAGGGCGAAGACCCTACGCGGATGTTTGCGGGCGAGGGTAATCCCGAGCGCACTAACCGTCGTTTTCATTATTTATCAAAAGACACACCTGCTAAACGGCTTTCTACTGCCTTCGATTCTGTAACACTTTATGGCGAAAACCCTGATTATCGCCCCGATATTTATGGCAAAATTGGCAATTCGGGTGTATCGGTTTGTTGCCTCGATGATGCTAAAAAGCTCTATTCGGGTTTCGATTTGAGCGACCCCAAAACGTCCGTTTCGATGACCATCAATGGACCTGCCGCGACTATCACAGCCTTTTTTATGAACGCTGCCATTGACCAAGAATGTGAAAAATATATTTCAGAAAATAATCTGTGGCATTTGGTAGAAGCCAAATACAAGGAGAAATATGGACTTTACGAAATCCAAAACCCGAAATCCGAAATCCACGTGCCCCCTCAGTATTTGGGCAGTTTGCCCGAAGGCAATAATGGTTTGGGCTTAACATTATTAGGCATGACGGGCGATGAAATATTGCCACCGAATATTTATAACCAATTGAAAAACAAAGCCTTATCAAGTGTAAGGGGTACAGTTCAAGCTGATATATTGAAAGAAGACCAAGGGCAAAATACCTGCATATTCAGTACCGAATTTTCTTTAAAATTGATGGGTGATATGCAAGAATATTTTACGCATAATAAAGTGCGCAATTTTTACAGCGTGTCTATTTCAGGCTATCATATTGCCGAAGCGGGGGCAAATCCTATATCTCAATTGGGGTTTACACTCTCAAATGGTTTTACTTTTGTAGAATATTACCTCAGTCGTGGTTTGCCGATTGATGATTTTGCGCCCAATTTGTCTTTCTTTTTTTCAAACGGACTTGACCCCGAATATGCCGTGATAGGTAGGGTTGCAAGGCGCATATGGGCAAAAGCGATGAAGTTGAAATATGGTGCAAATGAACGCTCGCAACAGTTGAAGTATCATATCCAAACGTCGGGTCGTTCCCTACACGCGCAAGAGATAGCGTTTAATGATATTCGGACGACCTTGCAAGCCCTATATGCGATATATGACAACTGTAACTCATTGCATACCAATGCTTATGACGAAGCTATCACAACACCAACCGAGGAATCGGTGCGCCGTGCAATGGCTATTCAATTGATTATCAACCACGAATCGGGTTTGGCAAAAAATGAAAATCCTTTGCAAGGCGCGTTTATTATTGATGAATTGACTGAACTGGTAGAAGAAGCAGTACTATTAGAATTTGATAGATTGACCGAGCGCGGTGGCGTGTTGGGCGCAATGGAGACGATGTATCAACGCGGAAAAATTCAAGAAGAAAGTATGCACTACGAAATGCAGAAACATACGGGCGAATTACCCATTATTGGGGTTAATACCTTCCTAAATACTGAGGGGTCGCCTACCATTATCCCGAAAGAAGTGATACGCTCGACAACGGAGGAAAAAGAAGCACAAATACAGACGCGACAAGGGTTAGAAGGTAAAAATATAGAAAAATCTACCGAAATGCTCACGCAATTGCAGCGTGTTGCACTTGCTAATGGCAATCTTTTTGAAGCCTTGATGGAGACGGTGAAATATTGTACTTTGGGTCAGATTACGCACGCTTTGTTTGAGGTGGGTGGGCAATATCGGCGTAATATGTAGAAATTATGGTTAGAAAATACAAAAGCGATTGTTCCTTTCAATCGAAACAACCGCTTTGTATTTTGAAAAGTCTTATAACCAATAAGACTTAATACGCACTCTACCACCTACATTTTTTCATACCGCATCTGTATTTTTTCTGTTCCTTCTAATATCAATAACGATGTATTGATATTTGTAATAGGTTGACTATTATCATGCAAGCAATCGGACGTGATATTTACAAAATTACTTGATATTTTATAAGAGCCTTTGCAGACAGCATCGTTTTTCAAATCTTTTATAAAATCTCCGTTTGCTTTGAAAGACAATACCTCTTTTGAAGTGGCATCGCGCCATTCAATGTTTTGGTTGCTGCTATTTGAGTAGTTGCTGTTGCAGCCACCTTCATTGCCAGTTGAAGCATATACATAACCCACTTCTACCAATTGCCATTTGCCCACAATCAAGGCAGCGTAATCAATAGAAGGTGCATTGACTGCTTCTGCAGTAATAGGGGCATCGTTATCCGATTTGGTGCAACTTATTGATAAACAAGCAAGCACGAAAGAAGCAAAAATAATTCTTTTCATGGTTTTGACTTTTTAAAAAATGGTAAAATAAAATTTGATAAATTTGGAAAACAAACAATTAATATTGGTCATAGCTGACACTATTCAAATTTTATATACGAAAAATCAGGGCAAGCCGTTGTCTATAGTATAGTAAAAAAAATAATGTAATGATTTATGTTGCGGGTCAAAATAAAACTAATTTAATATCCTTTCTGCACATAAAATCCTTTTCCAGAAGATTGTGCATAACGTGCGCGGTGCATTTTTTCAACGATAGGTTTTCTGCCCTCCGAAATTTTTCCATTTAAAAACTGTTCAATCATTAAACCTGTCATCGGTGCGGCAAAATCGTTACCCCAGCCGCCGTTTTCTACATAGACGGCAATGGCAATTTTAGGGTCATTTTTAGGTGCAAAGCCAATGAAAACGGAGCTGTCTTCGCCATGCGTGTTTTCGGAAGTACCCGTTTTGCCACAGACTTCGATACCTGGGACGCGGGCATTACCACCTGTGCCAGACTCAATAACGCGGTACATCCCATCAATCACATAATCAAAGTGCTCGGCATCCACGCCTGTATAGTTTTTAGTAACAAATTTTCTGTTGATAACATTAAATTCCTTCTGATTGGTTGAATCCTTATAGCCTTTTATGATATGCGGCGTGTAATACCAGCCTTTGTTGGCAATAATCGCGGCAAGGTTTGCCATTTGAATAGTCGTTAATTGATTTTCGCCTTGACCAATAGCATTGGACACAAAGTAAGTGGAATACCAAAAGCCGTCTTTTTTATATCGCTTATCATAAGTAGTGGGTGTAGGGATATACCCTTTGTTTTCGTAGGGATAATCAATGCCTAATTTATTGCCCATACCAAAACGATATATGTAAGAATTGAGTGAATCCAAACCCGCTTTTGGCGTTCTGAAACCGAATCTATCCACCATTGTTCGATAGATGGTACAGAAGTATGTATTACAAGAGTTTTCGATAGCAACAGCCATATTACTTGAATAGCGATTGCAGTGACAACGCAGTACGCGATTGCCATAATGATACCCTCCACCACAAGGCATCCCGTTATTTTTGTTCCAGACACCCATCTGCATGGCAATGAGTGCCATCATAGGTTTAAAAACCGAGCCGGGCGCATATTTAGCCGTTACAGCGCGGTTAAACATTGGTCGTAATGTGTCAGTGGATAGCGCATTTAAAACAGCATTGCGTTGCTTACCCATTGTGAGCATTTGGGGATCGAAGGTAGGAGACGTTATCATGGCTAATATTTCACCCGTTTTAGGTTCAATAGCGATGATTGACCCCAATTTATTAGCCATCATATACTCCCCTAATCCTTGTAACTTTATGTCAATAGAAGAGAGCAAATCTTTGCCTTGCACAGCAACAGTATCTAATTTGCCACTTTTCCAAGGTCCAACCAAGCGTCCGAGGTTATCTTTCATAATAAATTCAACTCCCTTTTGCCCCCTTAAAATAGCTTCGTAGTAGCGTTCAAGTCCTGTAGTCCCGATATAATCTCCTGCTTCATAAACGCCAGTTGAATCTTTGATATGTTTAGGATTGGCTTCGCTCAAATAGCCCAATACATGCCCCCCGTTATTTTGAGGATACCCTCTTACGTTTCGTTCTTGTATAAAAAAAC
The DNA here is from genome assembly GCA_043768285.1 of Saprospiraceae bacterium. GTDB lineage: Bacteria > Bacteroidota > Bacteroidia > Chitinophagales > Saprospiraceae > JAAFJT01. The sequence continues at coordinate 9,258 of JAYVKQ010000299.1, forward strand.
CAGGAAACTCGTGCATAACCTCTTGAAAACGCGCGAAGACTTCGGGCGTAATCATGGTTAAAAAGGGATAAGGAATATTTTTAGAAAATTCTTGATTTGTCCAATCTTTTTCCAAATTGGCTCTATACGTAACGGTATCTATATTCAAAAGGCTACAAAATCGAGTAATATCCATGTTTTTAGCCACTTGTTTATATGTGACCATTAAGTCATATTGAGCATTGTTATAAACCATGAGGATATTGTTGCGGTCATAAACCACCCCGCGAGAAGGGTACTGAATATTGCGTTCGATAGTAATGGCTGCTGCCTTAGACTGATAACTACTATCTATAACTTGAAGCTGTGCAGCACGAAAAAGCAAGACCGTAGCTGTCAAAATAATGACACCTAATATAACGAATTGCCGTTGTTTATTAACATCTTTGACTGACACTGACATATTTACCAATTAAAGATTTGATGAGTAATGATGAATTGATATAAAAATAGGAGCGCGTTTTGCGCCATCAAGCTGAAAGCATGACTGAGGAGGGTGCTACAAGAACCCTCTTAATGAAAAAAATCCTGTTATCATGCCCTCAATCAACTGGGTCAAATAAGAAACTGTATATCATCACAACTACCAACGATATAACAAAACTGGGTAGTGTGTACATCATTATTTTTCCGATATATAATAGGGTGAACACTTCGACACAAAAGAAATAGAAAATATGCGCCAACATAAACAATGCCGCATAACGCAAAAACCAAGGGAAGCCCATTTGTCGGCGGGTTGGGCTAATACCATCTTTATAACCGCCTTGCGGTTCAACTAAGCCCAGTATAAAAGAACGAACAAACATAGAAAAAACACAGGCAGCCGAGTGCATACCCAATGTATCAATAAAGGTATCTATACAATAGCCATAGAAAAAGCCAATAATTAGCAACAACCAAGTGGGCGTAGCCATTGGCAGAAACATGAGAAATATCGGATACACAAAGACGAGTATGTAATTAAAATTGCCACCGCCAAGGTTGATATGTTGAAAAACCAACACTTGTAGCATCATTAAAAATATCGCTCTGAATAAATTTCTTAAAATTAGGGCGTTATTCATCAAGTAAAATTAATCCGTTTTATTTTTTAGATTGAATAGGCTTTTCTATACTATTCAACTCCATAAGCATTTTATTTTCAACAATATACACATAACGTATATTTGACAAGTCATTATAGGGTTCAACGTCTATGGTATAAAAATTACTACCATTTTCGATGCGGCTATCCGTTACGCGTCCTACTCGTAATTCGCCAGGAAATATACCCGAAAAACCACTCGTAATAATGGTATCCCCTACTATGACATCCCCATGTTTGGGAATACTTTTAAGCGTCATTATTCTGGGGTTCGTACTTGTCCAAACCAGTGACCCAAAAAAGCGATTGCGTTTGACCATCGCCGATATGCTCGACCTTTTACTCAGCATAGATAATACTTGAGAAAAATGTGGCTCTACTTTACTGACAATACCCACTATACCATCTGGGCTTATAACCCCCATACCTTTTTGTACCCCATGCAATGATCCTCTATTAATGGTCAAATAATTATCTTGCATGACAATGGAGTTTTTAATCACTTCAGCCGCTTGATACGTAAATTGCTGAATAACATCTTTAGATTGCGATGTATCGGGGCGAATAGTTGAAGTATCTAATGGAAAACGCACCGTGCCACGTTGTTGGTTAATGACATATTTAGAGGCTTCCAACTGTGTTTTTAATTCTGCGTTTTCTTTAGCAAGGTTATCAGCTATTTCTTGAATAGAAAAATACTTTCTTACCGTACTCACATTTTCATACAATACACCGGATAAAAGGTTGGCAGAACTTTGATATATTTCTCGTTGCGTCGGATTGTACTGCGCAACGATATACAACGCAATACCTTCCAACAATAGGAACAAAAAGAAATTACCGTATCTGACAATAAAATTCATATCAACATATCAATGGATAATGGATAGTTGATAATGGATAATGGATAATGTGTAGTTGAGAATAGTTGAATATTAATTATTCAACTATTATTATCAACTATCCATTATCCATTATCCATTATCATTTGATTAGTTTATACAATGAGAACAGCCAAATGACATAAACACTCATTTGGCTGCAATAATACACAATTATATGTATATTTTATACACGTTTTCTATCAATCAAAAACGAATATTTATGCGTATTCTTTAAAGCAATGCCTGTACCACGAACAACAGCGCGCAAAGGGTCATTGGCTACATGAACAGGGAGTTTTGTTTTAGCCGCAATACGCTTATCGAGACCCCTCAGTAATGCACCGCCACCAGTCAAATATAGACCTGTTTTGTATATATCGGCTGCCAATTCAGGCGGCGTGGTTTCAAGTGCCTTTAATACGGCATCTTCAATTTTTGAAATGCTTTTATCTAACGAATGTGCTATTTCACTATATGATACAGTAATTTGTTTAGGGATACCCGTCATCAAGTCACGACCATTGACCGCAAAGTCTTCTGGCGGCGAGTCCAATTCAGGTAACGCAGACCCAACATGGATTTTGATTTGCTCGGCTGTACGTTCGCCAATCAAGATATTGTGTTGGCGTTTCATATAGTTCACAATATCGTTGGTGAGTTCATCACCCGCAATACGAATAGATTGGTCGCACACGATACCCGATAGGGCTATAACTGCGATTTCAGTCGTGCCGCCGCCTATATCAATAATCATATTGCCAATAGGTTCCTCCACATCCAGACCAATACCCAATGCAGCTGCCATAGGCTCATGTATGAGGTAAGTCTCTTTAGAATCTACGTGGTCAGCCGATTCAAAAACGGCACGTTTCTCCACTTCAGTAATACCTGAAGGGATACAGATAACCATTTTCATATGTGTAAAAAAGCGACGACGTGCGCCCGCCATGCGGATAAACCCCTCAATCATACTTTCAGCAGCTTGAAAATCAGCGATAACACCGTCTTTCAAAGGGCGAATGGTTTTGATGTTTTCGTGGGTTTTCTCGTGCATTTGCATTGCCTTATGACCAACAGCGATGGTTTCGCCCGTTCTACGGTCAATGGCAACAATAGATGGCTCGTCAACGACAATTTGGTCGTCTTGTATAATGAGCGTATTGGCTGTACCTAAGTCAATCGCTAATTCTTGTGTAAAAAAATTGAAAAATCTCATTGAATGGTGCTTCCCCTTTGTTTCAACTCTGAAGAAATGTAATTTGTTATAATGTTTGTGTCTCAGTTATTTATGCCATAAATTTGGTAGTTTTCCAATATTAAGCATAATTTTCAGTTGAATTATATCATTTATGAATAACTGTTTACACTAAAATCGGTGCAAAGCAAATAAAAATTAAAGACAAATGATAACATTTTTCACTCATTTTTTTAATAAAAGCCCCTTTTTTTTAAAAATATTGATTATGACGTTTTTATGACAAAATAGGCATCCATAAGGCAATTGTAAAAAAATACAAAAAAAATGTATCTAAAACTATCCGATTCGTCAAAAGCATTAGTTGTCACTATTTTTCTCCTAATTATAAAAAATACAGGATATATTTTTTGAATAATAGAAAAAGTAAAATAATTACATCAATTATTTTTACGATTTTTCGTAGTTTCCAAATTATTGTATAAATTTGTCCTGTCACACATCATTATTAACTTACTTTAAAACAGAACAAACATGTTAAAAGAATTCAAAGAATTCGCAATGAAAGGCAACCTCATAGATATGGCAGTGGGTGTTGTTATGGCAGGTGCTTTTGGTAGAGTAACTTCCGCGTTTATTGACGGTATGTTCATGCCTTTGGTATCTCAAATTTTGCAAGTAGATTTCAAAGACTGGAAGACAGTGTTGTCTCCTGCTCTTGTGGGCGCAGATGGTAAAGAAACTGCAGCCGAAATTGCTGTTTCTTATGGCGATTTCGTAGCGGCTGTAATCAATTTTATTATCGTAGCTTTGGTAATGTTTATGATTATTAAAGCCATGAATGCTTCCAAGAAAGCTGAACCCGCTCCTGCACCGCCACCGCCACCAGTGGCTGATACATTGCTTGGTGAAATTCGTGACTTGTTGAAATCAGGCAGATAAGACCTTTACGCGTGTGTTTGATAATTGAGTGATAATGCATTATTAAATACATAGTTCAATCAGATTGCTCAACAACTACTCAACCATCCCGAATTCTCTTAGTTGAGAATTCGGGATTTTTTATTTTTAAACCTTACCTTTGTGACAACCCCTCAGTATTTTCAAGTTTATAAACCAGCAACTGGGGAATTTCAAATCACGCCTTACTATCATCTTAAAAATCAAAAAAAGTAGTCACTATGTATATCCTTTTAATATCAATTGTTTGGGGTTTATTCGCCGCTATGTTATTTTTAAATATCTATATTCGCGTAAAGGCTTTCAAATATTACCGCAAATTGGTGCAAAACCGCGTAGAGTTTAAGCCCAAACATATATTCAATAAAGCCTTGATGGAAGAGGAGGTATATCCTAAATATCCGCAACATCGCGGCGATATTGAAGCCTTCGTTGGGCATATCCGAAAGAGTATCAACATGGCTACTGTGTTGATGTTTTTGATAACTGCGTTCGGAGCTATTTTGATGTATTATCGGAAAGAAGGGTAATTAAACCAATCGTATCCCCTTTTTTTCTAATGCTATCAAACGCTGTTTATACAACCCGCCAATAGCTTTTTTAAATGCCTTTTTACTCATATTCAACGTCTCATAAATATCTTCTGGTGCGCTATCATCGGTCAATTCGATGAAGCCATTATTGTCCTTTAGTTTTTTTAAAATTAGAGCACTCGCATCAGGTATTTGTTGGCTGTACCCTTGCTTTTTGAGCGACAAATCAATGCGCTTATCGTCTCTGATATTTTTGACATACCCCCTCAGTATTTCACCGATTTGAAGGGGTTGAAAGACCTCATTTTTGAAGACAACGCCTACAAATTGGTCATTTATTATCATTTTATAGCCCAAATCTGTCTTATTCCACACCATCAATTTCACCTCTTGACCCACAGCCAATTCGCCCTCTTCAATTGTTTCGGATAGGTGTTTTACGAGTTTTGATGAAGCAAAAATGCGGTCAGTATTAGCATCTAAAAATAACTTAACAACATAATATTTCCCTATCACCATAGGCTCCATTTGCTCGCGTAATGGCACAAACAAATCCTTCATCAGACCCCAATCCAAGAACGCACCGTGGTCGGCGGTATCTACCAAGTTGAAGCGCGTGCCGCGCGGGTTCGCGAACGATCATCCCGCGGCCGAGTACTTGAAGCGCACGCACTTCGTCGCCGGCGCCGGGTTTCCCGCGACGCTCTCGACCAGCCCGGCGTTCTACAAGACGCTGCTGACCCTCTTCCGCCAGGTCACCCCGCTGGCTCGCTTTCTCAACGCGCCTCTGTTAAAAGGCTGACATCACCGCCGGCCGGAGGAGCCGCCCATGAGCGCGCGATGACCGATACCGACGATCTCGACGCCCTCGTTACCGAGCTGAACGCCGCGGTGCCGCAGCCGCGCGCCAGCGGCGAGGAGACCGCCCGCTTGCGCGCGTGGCTCGATCAGGTGGTCGAACGCTCGGCCAGCGATCTCCTGCTCGTACCCGGCGCGCCGCCGTCGCTGCGCATCGACGGCCAGGTCGTGCCGCTGCTCGAAGGGCCGCTCGGCGGCGACGAGATCGCGGACGCGGTGGCGCCGGCGCTCGCGCCGCACGCCCGCCGGATCTACCGCGAGGCCGGCATCGCCGACGGATCGTTCCGCGTGCCCGAGCTCGGCCGCTTCCGCATCAACCTCCACCACGAGCGCGGCCGCCCCGCCGCCGCGATCCGCCGCCTGCCGTCCATGGTCCCGCGCTTCGCCACGCTCAACCTGCCGCCGTCGGTCGAGGCGCTGACCCGCCTGCCGCGCGGCCTCGTCCTGGTCGGCGGGCCGACCGGTTCAGGCAAGACGACGACGCTGGCGGCGCTGGTCAACGAGATCAACCTGCGCGAGGCGCGCCACATCATCACCATCGAGGACCCGATCGAGTACGAGCACCCGCACCGCAAGTCGGTGGTCGAGCAGATCGAGATCGGCGTCGACGCTCCCGACTTCCCCACGGCGCTGCGCGCCGCCCTC
>JAYVKQ010000300.1:0-5078 GCA_043768285.1 Saprospiraceae bacterium
GAATTGGGATTTCGGATTTCGGGTGTATCGCCTCCGAAATCCGAAATCCCAATTCCGAAATCTACCATTTCCCTATCCACAAAAGCCAACGTTTCCTCAATCGTTTCTCGATAAATATCCTCTTTTGTCAGCTTATACATATCCGCTATAACGTTGATGAGCAACGCATTATCGTACAACATTTTTTCAAAATGGGGTATCAGCCATTCCCTATCTGTTGCATATCGCGCAAAGCCGCCACCGAGTTGGTCATATATCCCCCCTTGTATCATTTTTTTTAATGATAAATGGGCATGGTCAAGGGCATCTTGATTTTTTGAAACAGCATAATAATCCAATAAAAACTGGATGCACATTGTCCCTGGAAATTTGGATGCACCGCCAAAGCCGCCCTCTACCTTATCAAATCGCTCCCGCAAAGCGTTAAACATTTTTTCTAAAATATCTTTTTTGAAAATATCTACCCCCTCAGTATTTATAGCTGATTGAGGAGTAATCGGCAATGTTTTAATATAATTTTTATCCGCATTGGTTATAATATCCGTCAATTGATTGGCTTGGCTTTCCACTGTATCCCGTTTATTGTAAAAAGCATTGGCTATATTACTCAACAACTGCGTCCACGAAGGGCGATTGTAACCCGCTTGTGGCGGATAATACGTCCCCGCAAAAAACGGACGGGCATCGGGCAAAAGAAAACAATTGAGAGGCCAGCCACCGCTGCCACTGATGATTTGACACGCCTCCATATATATCTGATCCACATCGGGTCGCTCTTCCCTATCCACTTTAATATTGATGAAATACTTATTCATCAACGCAGCCACCTCCTCGTTTTCAAAACTCTCGCGCTCCATCACATGACACCAATGGCAGGTCGAATAGCCAATACTGACCAATATCGGCTTATTTTCCGCTTGCGCACGGGCGAAGGCTTCGGGTTTCCACGCATACCATTCCACGGGATTATGCGCGTGTTGCAAGAGGTATGGCGATGTTTCTTTACTTAGATGGTTCATAAATTGATTTTATATTAGAGATAAGAAATAAGGTAGGCAAAATGTACCGTCGAATTTATTCGACGGAGGCGTTGAAAATCAATGACTTACGCAGCCCGTCGAATAAATTCGACGGGACATTTTGTCAATCCTATTTCTTATTATAAAAAATGATAGCGCAAAGTAGGCGTATTTTCTATAAAATTCCTTTGTTTTACACGCCTAATTTAATCATGAAAAAAGTGTATTCAATATTCCTCATTTTAATAATAATAATTGTCGCTTACGCGCTTCAACATATGTGGCTACTGCCAACGCCACAGGGTATTCGGGTATTGATGTATCACAAAGTATCCACAGACAAAACGGACTATTTGACCGTCTCCTCTTCGCAATTAGAAAGTCATTTACAACACATACAAGATATTGGCTATCAATATATTACGTGCCAACAACTCTTGGATTTTTATGATAAAAAAAAGCCTTTACCTCCTAACCCCATCCTACTCACTTTTGATGATGGCTATCTCAATAATCTCGAATTAGCCTACCCCATTATAAAAAAATTTAATGCACAAGCGACTATATTCATCCCTTCAAATTTTGTAGAAAAAACAAATGGTTGGGATAATGGCGATGACCCAATAATGTCAGTTATGCAATTAAAAAACTTAGACCCCTCAGTATTTGAACGCGCTTTACACTCCCACAAGCATGAGAATTATCAAAAAATGTCCTTACAAGATATTGAAAAAGACATAGCCTTGAATATTGCTTTTTTTGAAAAAAATAATCTACCTTTCACGCCTGTTTTGGCATATCCTTTCGGTGGCAGACCTTCGGGTAAAGCCTTTCAAACTCTGGTTCAAGTTTTTAAAAATAAAAATATCAAAGCCGCTTTTCGTATTGGGAACGGCGTTAACCCTTTCACTACCAATGATTTATATCAACTAAAAAGAATTGATATACGCGGGTCAGAAAGTTTTGATATATTTAAAAAGAAGTTGGCAAAAGGGCGACATCAATTAATAAAATAATAAAATGGAAAATCAAAGTAAAAACATCAATTTCACTGTCATAGTTGCCGCACTCGGCTACTTTGTGGATATATTCGATATTCAACTTTTCAACGTGGTTGGCAAACGCAGTTTAGGTCCCGAAGGCTTGAACCTATCGCCCGACCAAGTGAATTATTACTATGACTACGTACTTTTCAATTATCAAATGTTTGGTATGCTTATCGGCGGCTTGATATGGGGCATTATGGGCGACAAATTGGGACGTAAATCCACTCTTTTTGGCTCTATTATTATCTATTCTCTTGCAAATATAGCCAACGGTTTTGTCACAGATACGACCACATATAGCTTTTTGCGCTTCTTGGCAGGTCTTGGTTTGGCGGGCGAATTGGGGGCAGCTATCACGCTGGTGTCTGAATTGATGTCGAAAGAAAATCGGGGTATTGGCACAGTGATAGTCGTAGCAATGGGCGCGTTGGGAGCCGTCGTATCTGCCTACGTCAGTAAGAATTTTGCTTGGCAAACCGCCTATTTCATCGGCGGTGGATTGGGTTTATTATTGCTTTTCCTGCGTTTCCGCACCTTCGAGTCTGGGATGTTTGAAAACATGAAAAATAGGGAGGGGGTATCAAAAGGCAACTTCTTTTCACTGTTTACCAATCGAGAACGGTTTGCAAAATATATGTGGTGCATCATGTTGGGCGTACCAACGTGGTTTGTTTTGGGTATATTAATCAAATTTTCGCCCAAAATAGCCGAAGCAACGGGAGTTCAAGGTAAAGTAAGCGTGGCAGATGCCGTGATGTATGCCTATATCGGTTTATCAGTAGGCGATTTACTATGTGGTTGGCTCAGTCAAGTACTTAAAAGTCGGCGCAAAGTCGTTTTAGGGTTCATATTAGCCAGTGTCGTCATGTGTGGTATTTTCCTATTTGCGCAGGGGCTTTCTTTGGTTGCATTTTATACATTATGCTTTTTTTCGGGACTTTGTATCGGATTTTGGGGCTTATTTGTCACCATTGCCAGCGAGCAATTTGGTACCAATCTACGCGCTACCGTCACAACGACTGTCCCCAATTGGGTGCGCGGCGGCGTATTGCCTATCACATGGGCATATAAATATTTTGAAGAACAAGGGCAGGTGATATATGGGGCTGCCATCGTTGGGTCGGTGTGTCTTGGCTTGGCGTTAATAGGCACTTTGATGCTGAAAGAGACTTTTGGTAAGGATTTGAATTATTTTGAGGAAGCATAATTTTAACGCACTTTACTTAAAAAAGTATAATTTTGTATTAAAACTACTCATGATGAAAGGTATGGAATTGGTTCGTTTCGATTGGTTTATCAAATATATGTTCCGCGATAAATCGGATTTTGATATTCTTGAAGGCTTTTTAAGCGAATTGCTTAAAGAGGACATCAAAATATTGAATATTTTAGAAAGTGAAAGCAACCAATCAAAAAAGAAAGATAAATTCAATCGAGTTGATATTATGATAAAAAACTCGAAAGATGAACATATCATTGTTGAAGTACAAAACAATGAAGAATATGATTATTTGCAACGCATTTTGTATGGCACAAGTAAGACTATAGTAGAAAATATGTCGAAAGGACAAGCCTACGCGATGGTAAAAAAAGTTATTTCTGTCAGTGTCGTTTACTTCAAAGTTGGGCAAGGTGAAGACTATATTTATCATGGCGTAACCCGATTTAGAGGCATTCATAAAGATGATGAGTTGGTACTGTCAGATGAGCAAAAATTATTATTTGATAAACAAAAACCACAGGATTTATATCCCGAATATTATTTAATAAAGGCAGGAGATTTTAACGAAAACAATATCAACGATACGCTCGATGAATGGGTTTATTTTCTAAAAATGGGTAGAGTACAAGATAATTTTAAAGCAAAAGGTCTTGATAAAGCAAAGAAAAAATTAGATATAGCCAAATTGTCGCCACGAAATAGAGCCATTTATGAACGCGAAACCAAACACTTGAATAGTGAAGCAAGCTGGGCAGAAACACAAAATGCCAAAGAAATGTTTGCGCTTTTAAAAGGCAAAAAGTCTATGGCAGAAAACGTTGCAAGGTCAATGAAAGCGGACAATGAACCTATCGAAAAAATAATGAAGTATTCTGGTTTAAGTAGAGAGGACATTGAGCTTTTATAGGTTTATTATCAAAAAGTATTCATTATTCTCGCTTTTTGACAGTTTTGTCAGTAAAATACTGAGGGGTAGTAACATATACCAACAATCGGTTAAAATTGCTTTATTTTGACTAAAATCAATAATATATATTAGTTTTAGTCAAATTAAATTTTTGAGTTTTGGCTAAAACTAATACAAAATAACAGGTTTTAGTCAAAACTGAAAGTCAATAGTTTTCATCAAAAGCCTTTGCTATTTACTTAAAATCCCCTATTTTTTGTATAAAATTTGAAACTATGCTTGCAATTGCTATCGCAAAAGGAGAACATTATATAGCCCATAAGCCAAAACTATTGACTTATGAGGATTATGCCCGACTGACACCACCAGATAGCGGAAACTATGAACTACACAACGGGAAAATCGGCTTTATGCCAACGCCCATTCCAAAGCATCAAATCATATCAGGTAATCTCTTTGGGTTGCTCTTCCTGCATCTTAGGTCACATAAAATTGGTCGCGTTATAGCTGCCCCGATGGATACTGTCTTTACGCCCAATGATACTTTACAGCCTGATATTCTTTTTATCAGCAACAAGCAATTGTCCATTATTGGCAAGGTAAAAATTGACGGTGCACCCGATTTTATTGTCGAAATATTATCAAGAAGCAACTCTGCAAAAGAAATGAATTATAAGAAAAAAGTATATGAAACATCTGGTGTGCGCGAATATTGGGTCATTCACCCCAAGAAAGGCGTATTAACCCAATATGAAAATGTAAAAAATCAATTTGTACTTAAAAATACGTTTAGCTTAGAAGGCATTGTTACCTCTTTTGTCGTTGATGGTTTTTCTCTGAAAGTAGGGGATTTGTTTATTTGATACCCCCTCAGTATTTTTAGC